>JANNEI010000094.1:0-12573 GCA_031378565.1 Burkholderiales bacterium | reverse complement strand
TGCGTGCGCCGCCTTGCATCTGGTGCGCTGCAGCCAAGTCTCCGAGAACACGAACCTGATTCCCCGGCGGCCACTTGCCGAAACCGGCGCGCAGGATCGACACGCTCCATCGATGCGGAGAACTCGAAGTCATGAGCCCGGCAGAAACCGTTGAAGGAATCGCGGCCTACCTCGGACGTTTCGCTGCACTGCCGGTCGCGGACATCGAGCGCTTCGTCGCCACGGGCCGAAGCCGCGTGCTCGAACCGGGAGACAGCTTCTGCCGTCTCGGGCAGCCCACGCACGAAGTCGGCTTCATTCAAGCCGGCATCGTGCGCTATCTCGTCACCTTGCCCGATGGCAACGAGTCAACCAAAGACTTCAGTTTCGAGGGCAGCTTCACGCTGTCTTTCGGAAGTGCAGCCAGCCAGCGCCCAGCGCAGGTGGCCATTGCCGCAGTCGTTCGCACCGAGTTGCTGGTCTGGCCCTACCAAGTGCTTCTGGATCTCTACGACTCCAGCATCGAGTGGCAGAAGGTCGGCCGCCGTGTCGCGGAGCTGCTGTATGGGCGCAAGGAGCAGCGTGAACTGTCGTTCCTGCTGCTGGACGCCGAAGCACGCTACCGACAGATGCGCGCGCAGTTCGGCCCACAGGCCGATGCCATTCCGCAGTACTTTCTGGCCTCCTATCTGGGCGTGCGGCCACAGTCGCTGTCGCGGCTCAAGCGACGCATCGCCGATGCACCTGGGTGAATGACACCCGACCTCGATCCGTTCAGCATCCCGGCACGTTGAACAACCGGGGATCGCGATGAAAAGGTCTTTGAAGGCCGTGCTCGCAGTGTCGATGGCCGCTCTCGCCGCGGCTGCCGCATTGGCTGCTTCGTTCCTGCTCGCACCGCTTCGGCCAGCGCCCGTGCTGAGCGGGCCTGCACCTGCAGCGCTGCAGGCCCGGCTGAAGGATTCGTCAGGCCAGGCCCGCGCTGCCTTCAGTGTGACGCGCATTGCGCACGCTTCCGTGCTGCTCGACTTCGGCAACGCCACCGTGCTCACCGACCCGTGGTTCAGCGAGAAGACTCACTTCCACCACGGCGAGCCCTTGGGCATCCCGTTGGCGCGGTTGCCGCGGCTGACCGCCGTGGTGGCCAGCCATGCGCACTACGATCATTTCGACATCGAGACCTTCGCGAGCTACCCCGACAAGGCCGTGCCGTTCTTCGTCGGGCCGAACATGCTGAATGCCGCACGGGCGGCGGGCTTCACGAACGTGCGTGAACTGCGCCCGTGGGACTCCGCAACGGTCGGCCCGCTGACCATCACGGCGGCGCCCGCGGCGCACAAGGTGCCCGAGGTCACGTTCGTGATCCAGGCCAACGGCGCAACCGTCTACTTCGGCGGCGACACGCGTCTGATCCCCGAACTGGACGAGTTGCCCAAGCGCTTCCCGTCGGTGCAACTGGCACTGTTGTCGGTCAACGGCCTTCGCGTGCTGGGCGAACAGGTCGTCATGACCGCCGAGCAAGCGGCGGAGTTCGCAGGGCGGATCAATGCTGAGGTGGCGGTGCCGATCCACTATCGTTTCATGGGGAGTTGGTTCACCGACAGTTTCATCCTGTCCTACGACGGCACGCCAGAGCGGTTTGTCAGCGCCGTCAAAGCGCGCGCTCCCGCGACAGCGGGCCTGGTTCTGGCACCAGGGCAGGTTCTGCGGCTCGCGCCGTGAGGCGCGGGGGCGCACGGATTTCACTGACCCACTGAGGCGAGTTCGCGCAAGCGCCTCGTGCCCGACTTCATCGTCCAGTTGACGCCGCGGCACAAGGAGCGACGCTGTTGAAGTGGTCGTTGCCGCCACCCAGGTTGACGTGGGCGAGACGAATTCGCAGGCGACGAGAGCGTGGGTCAAGCTCCATGGTCGCAAGGCTGATGGTTGCCTTGCGCATGCGAGACGAAAGTGCGACGAAGACGCCGGTTCCTTGCAGTGACCGAGCCGGTGCACGCGGCCCGGCTGAAATGGCGGGCAGTTCAGCGGCGGATCGGTTTGCTCGTGAGCTGATCGCGGCAGCTCGCGCGCTCCTGCTCGTCGGCGCGCGCCTCGCAACGCGCCGCCGAGTCGTCGATGCCGCCGCTGGCTGCGGTGCTGCCGCGGCGCGCTGCCCGCGCCTCCGACTTCGACGGCGGCAGCGCGTTCTTGCCCAAAGGAATGCTGAGTTGCTTCGTCACCGGGCGTTCCGGGCGCAAGTCACCGGGCGGGGACGCGCTGTCGCGTCGCTGGGCTGGCGTCTGCAGCCTCGGGCCGGGTGGGATAGTTGATGGTGCGGACGCGGACGCCGCCGACACTGGCGGCGGCGCGCTGGTTTGCGCGCTGGCGGCACACGGCAGCACGGCCATCGCCAGGGCGGCTGCGAGGGGCAGGCAACGACTCTTCATGACGCCTCCTTTGTGAAAAGGACAGTCTGGCACTTGCCCTCGGAGCCGCCTGCGCCGACGGCACCCGAGCAGATTGGCTGCAGCGCGCGAGCGCCGGTCAAATCGCCCGCCGCAGAGAACCGCCGCCGACGAAAGTGATTCGGTCGGTGACCTGCTCCACACCCACCTTCAAGCCCCCGGCTTCGGGGCTGAGTGTGCCCTTCAGGCGGACGGTCGGGCCGACGCGTGCAATGTCCAGCTCGATGTAGTCGACGCTGGCATAGCCAGACAGCGGCACGGCAGCCCCGTTCCCGAGCGTCTCAGTGCCGATCAGCAGCACCGTGCTTTCGCCGGGGTTGATCGAAGCCGGGTCGGTCGCCAGGGTCAGTTTCCAGGGGGTGCCGTTTTCATTCGTTCCGGTCCAGTTGTCGGTCAGCGCGGGCAGGAAGCGGCTTTCAATCGGCACCAGTCTGTCGAGCCGCACGGTGAACGCTTCGGGGCCGGCGGTTGTCGGGGTCAGCACGATGGTGCGGTCATCGCTGAACACACCCGTGTAGCCGGTGGCCAGCGGTGCCTGCGCGTTGACCAGCGTCAGCCTCAAGTCGCGGCCATCGAAGCTGCCCGAAAAGCTCGCGCTGAAGTTGAAGGCCCCGTTCTTCGGGTCGCGCACGAAGATCTGCGAGTTGGCGTCGAAGTTGCCGCTCGGCTTGTTCTCGAATGACGGCGAGAAGGAAATGCTGACCACCTTGCGGTCGACCACGCCGACGAAAGTGAACGAGATGAACGGCGCAAACAACGCCAAGCCAGCGCCGCCGCATCCGCCCAGCGGCACCGCCAGCGCGGCCGCCGCGCTGCCCAGAACCACCTGGCGACGGGAAATGCCTTGCCACCCGTCGAGCGTTGTCAGACGTGAAGCGAAGTTGATTGATCTCATGGTGTGACTCCTTGTGCAAGGGTTCTCAAAAAGGCCGGAATGCTGGCTTGCAGTTGCACCAGTTCCGGCTCCAGCGCCAGCATGCTTTGCTGAACAGCGGGCGACGCTTTCTGTTGATCGAAGATGGCCTGAGTGTCGGCGTCGTTCAGTTTCCAGAACGTCTGATGCACCTGCCACAGTTGATCCCGCAGCACCTGCCATTGTTCCAGCATGCCGGCCGGCCAGTGCGTTTTCAGCGTGGCATCGTGGCGCTCGCGGGCCAGGCTGAACCGGTCCACCGCGGCGCTGTACTTGTTCGCGAAGTCGACAAACAGCGGCCTCGGCACCTTCGGGCGCAGCAGCAGCTTTTGCAGGTTGCTGACGCCGAAGAGGTACAGGTTCAGCGTCTCCGACAGGTCGATCTGCGCTGACAGCGGGTCGGTGGGCGGGATGTTGCGCGCCGGCAGCAATTGCCACCACTCGCGCGACTGCGCCGTCAGGCGCGCTTCCAGGCTGGCGATGCTGTGCACGGTGAAGGTCAGGTCTTCGGCGTCGGTGATCAACCCCAGCACGCCGTAACCGCTGATTGCCGGGCCGCCCGAGTCGCCGCCCAGCGCGCCGGGGAATTCGATGCGCAGGTTGTCGCGTGTGTCGCGCAGCGCGGCCACCGCACCACTGCGCGGGGCCAGGCCGCACTGCTGCTGCTGGCCCAGCAGCCAGGTCGGTTGGCCGATCTTGACCTGCGCATCGGCGGCCGCCACCCGCAGTTGCGGTTCGTAGCCGGCCGGGCGCGCCACCCGCAGCAGCGCGATGTCGTGCCCGCCTGCATTGAATGCCTCGACGATCTGTGCGGCACGGTCGGGCGCGCCCGCAGCATCGCCCACGCAGAAGCCGACCTCGATCTTGCGGTTGGCCGAGTCGAGTGCGGCGGCCGACGTGCCGGGCACGGCGCGCGGCATGACCACGTGACCTGCGGTGGCGACGAACACCCAGCGCGACTGCGCGCCCACCACCAGGCCGAAGCCGTGCTCGCCGGTGTCGAGCGCGCGAATCCGCACCACGTTCTTCAACAGCCGCTCGCCCAGTTCGGGGCCGCTGGAGAAGGTGCTGTCGTTGGCCGCGCGCGCAGGCTTCGGCAGGCCTGCCGCGAGGCACAGGATGACGGCGCTCACCGCGATCACCGCGATGCGGGCGCAAGCGGCCAGCGTCATGACAGCGCTCCGGCAAAGTATTTGCGCACCCACGCCAGCGCGCCCCACAGCAGCGCAGCCGATCCCCACAGCACGCTCACCAGATGATGACGGCTCAGGTCTTCGAGCCAGCTCGGCTTGAGCGAGCGCTCGAACTCGCCGACGCGCAGGCGCAGCACGCGGGCCGAGCCGCTGAGCTTGAGCAGCAGCGGCGCGCCGGCAATCAGCTCGCAGCGTTGAACCACCAGCCCGTCGATGTCCAGCCCGTCTGCGCCGCCGATGTTCAGCGTTTGCCCGGTGGTCGGCAGGGTCAGCGTGCCACCGTCCAGGCTGGAGCCGACCCGCGACACGGCACCGGCACCCGTGCCGCCACTGCGTTCATCGAAGCGCAGCGTGCTCGGGCGCAGCCCGCTCAAGATCATCGCCGCGTCGCCACGGCGCGGCACGGTCAGCGTCATCGACGGCGGGCGTTGATCGGGCCGGGCCGCGTCGCCGCCGATCAGGCGCAGCCCTTCGGTGTGGGTGAAGGCCCGCTCCGGCGCGGCGTCCGCGTCGCCCAGCCGCAAAACCGTTTTGCCGCGCACTTCAACGTCGGCGATGACCGGCGGGCGCGGGCTCTCGACGAGCAGCGCCGTCGCGTCGGCGTGGGCCTGCACCGTCAAGCGCGTGCCCGCCGGCAGGCTCAATCCGCGCAGCAACGTCTGCTCGCTGCGCACGGCGATGCTGTCGGCGCGTTCGCGGGCAGCCGCAGCGGCCAGCGCCGCATCGGCCGACTCGAACGATGTGAACCCTTCGACGCGCAACTCGCCGCCCACCGGCTGCGGGCCCAGCGCCTCGGGCTCGGTCAGCACAAAGGTGACGCTCGATGCCTTCACCTCCAGCGTCAGCGGCACGCTGGGCACCGGCACGCTGGCCGCCAGCAGCAACACGGCGGCCACCAGCAGCACCGGCCACAGGATGCGGCCCAGGCGGTGCTCGTCGCGCGCGCCCTGCTCGGCCAGTGTCGCGTCGAGCATCTTCAGCCGTTCCTGCAGCTCGCGCAGTTCGGGAAGCGGCGCATCGCCGGCGGCCAGGCGTGCCGACAGTTGCGCCGCCACTTCGGTGCGCAAACCGTGCAGCCGGTCAGTTGCCATCGCGCGGGCCCACCACGACGAAGCGCAGCAGCGGCAGCGTCTGCGCGTTGCTGGCACCGACGGCCTGCACATCCACGCGCAGGCCGTGGCCGTCGGCCGGCAAGTCGATCGGCAGCGTGATGCGCTTCCATGCGTAGAGGTGCGAGTTGGGCATGTCGGTCCAGGCTGCCGCAGTTGCGGTTGCGGCACCCGCATCGGCCCCGGTGCGGTAGGCGCGCCAGGCCACCGACGACACCTCGACCGACACCCGAACCACTGCGTAGACGCGCGCGTCCTTCAACGCTTGCGCGGTGAATGCCAGCGGCGCCAGCGCCGGCAGCGCGCCGGCCGATGGCACGGCCGGGCCGGTCAGCGCCAGGAAGCCCAGGCTGGCCAACGGCACCGGCGTTGCCGCCAGCATCGGGGCCGCATCCCAGAGCAGGGGTTGACCGCCCTGCATGGCCGCGTCGACCCGGTAGTAGGGCGTCGAGGTTTGCGGTTGAATCACGAGCCGAGCCGGGCCGCGCACGTCGGCGCGGATCTCGAGCGTTGACGAAGCGGCGGCCCCCGACACAGGCGCAGGCCCGCGCGTCAGCGAGACCAGTTCGATGAAGGGCTGCGAGACGGTCTTCTCGAAAAAGCCCTCGCAGCGCGCCTGTCCGGGCACGGCCCGGTAAGCCGGCGAACTGGAGGTGCTGGGCTTCAGCGCAGCGCACTCGAAGGTCTGGGCTTGCGCCTGCGCGAGGCCCGCGGAAGCGGCCCCGATCAACAAGGTGACGGCACGAACTCGACCAGGCATGCGCAAGGATCCTCGGCTGCCCGCGAACGCTTTCGGCGCACCCAGCGAGTGAAGCGCCAGTCGCCAGGACAGCCGGTCGATGGTCGACACAAGGGAGTCCACGGGCCATCCCTAGTTTGGCCTCGCCGGGTGCCCGCGGCCACTGGTTGCGCTGGCTCAGGCGTGACCATCGGTAACGTGGTGAAGGTAGGGGTGTGCGCTGCGGGACGGCCTGCGTAGCATGCGTCGTTCGGTGGCCTCGGTAGCACCGAAAGCTTGGGCAGGTGCGCTGGCGCGCTTGCGGCAGCGCCGGCTCTGTGGTCCGGCCCCTTGACCCGAAGGCGCAACCATGGCGACCCAGCCCGACAAGGTGTTCGTCCAGAGCTACGAGTGGTTCCGCGAAGCGGTGGACCACGCGCTGGCAGGCGCACCCTGGCCAGACGCCGACAAGGCGCGCGTCGAAAAGCTGATCTGGAAATTGCTCGGCCGCATCGACGTGAATTCGCCGCTGCCCGCACCGAACGCCGTCACGCTGGAAGAGTTTCAAGGCGGCGGCGGGCAGGCCGCGCAAGGCCTGGCGCTGGCCGCGCTGATCGCCGCCGAATTCCTGGTCGCGCTCGACACCATCAAGGCCGCTGTCGATGCCATTCAGGCAGTGGCTGCCGGCGGCATGAGCCAGGCCGCCAAGCAGGACATCTTCAAGCTTGTCGGCAAGGTCGTGGGTCAGGTGGACGGCATCGTCAAGGGCGTCGATGCCGCGGCGCGCTACCCGAGCGCTTTCGGCCTGGCCAAGCTGCTGCTGACGTTGTCGGACGACGCGCGCACCGCGTTCGTCGCCGGCCAGTCGCATGCTCAATTGCTCGCCGCTTTCGTGGCCCAGGCCACGGTGGGCGGCAACCCGAGCCAGGCGCAGACCGACGACGCCGCAGCTGCGCTCGGCCTGTTCACCGTGCTCGCCGGTTCGTTGCTCGACCGCAGCTTCTCGAAGGCGCTGGACGACGCGGCGTTCGGCTGGCAGCCGCAGCCGATGGTGGCGCTGGCGGGTGCGGTGGCACCGATCGAATTGCAGTTCGGTGCGGCCGGGCCGGGCAAGCCGAAGCTGGGCATCACTTTCGTGCCCGAACCGTCGCCGGCGGGCGTGCAATTCGACGCGGCCATCAACCTCGCTGCCACCGCGGCGGCAGGCCCGGCCAAGGTCAGCATCAAGGGCAGCGCCGCGTTGCAGGTCTACCAGCCGCTGCTGCCGCCCGGCCCGGCCAAGGTGCAGGGCACCGATCCGTCGATCGGCATCGAAGTGTCGAAGAAGCAGACCGACGGCCAGGCGCTGAAGATCGGCCCCGTCGCGCTCGGCGGCTTCGGCTCGGCGCTGTTGCAGATCGCAGAAATCGGTGCCGGCATCCAGCTCGCGTTGAAGGATGCCGGCAAGTCGCTGGAACCTCGCTTCGACCTGTTCCTGCGCGACGGCGAGGTCAAGCTCGTCATCGAGGACAAGCTGCTGAAAGAAGTGCTCGCCGGCGACATCACCGTCGACTTCGGCATCGAAGCGCAGATCGACAGCAAGGGCAAGCTGCACATGAAAGACGGCACCGGGCTGCGCGTTTCGCTGCCGGTGCCGAAGATCCCGAGCGGGCCGCTGAAGATGCAGCTCATCCACCTGGGCATCGAGCCGCTGGAAGGCTCGTTCAACAAGATCGACGCCGAGTTGTCGGCCTCGTTCAGCATCGAGCTGGGGCCGTTCAAGGGCTCGGTGGACCGGCTCGGGGTGATTGCGCGGCTGCGCAACATGTTCGGCAACGACCCCGACGTGGGCTTTGCGCTGAAGCCGCCGAACGGGGCCGGCCTGTCGATGGACGTGGGCGTGGTCAAGGGCGGCGGCTATGTGTACCTGGACGCCGACAAGGGCGAATACGCCGGCGTGCTCGAACTGCGCATCGCTGCCATCGGCATCAAGGCCATCGCCATCCTGAACACCAAGGTGCCCGACGCCGGCTGGTCGCTGCTGTTGCTGATCTTCGGCAACTTCCCGTCCATCCAGCTGTCGTTCGGCTTCACGCTGACGGGCATCGGCGGGCTGATCGGCTTGCAGCACACGATCGACACCGACGCGTTGTCGAAGGGCCTGGCCACCGGCGCGCTCGACGCCATCCTGTTCCCCGCCAACCCGGTGGGCGACGCGCCGCAGATCATCAACACCTTGCGCGGTCTGTTCCCGACCAAACGCGGCGGCTTCGTGATCGGGCCGATGCTGGAGGTGGGCTGGGGCACGCCGAGCCTGGTGATCATCCGCGCCGGGGTGCTGATCGAGACCTCGAAGATCGTCATCATCGGCCAGGCCATCATCCAGATCCCGCCGCTGGTCGACAAGGATCTGGCGATCCTGCGGCTGCAGATCGACTTCATCGGCTACATCATCTTCGACCCGTTCAAGCTCGGTTTCGACGGCCGGCTGCGCGACTCGCGGGTGCTCTTCATCACGCTGACCGGCAGCTTCGCGTTCCGCGCCAGCTTCGGTTCCAAGCCCAGCTTCCTGCTCAGCGCGGGCGGCTTTCATCCTCGCTTCAAGGACATCCCCGACGACGTGCCCGCCATGGAGCGCATCGGCGCGGGCTTTTCCATCGGCATCGTCGGCGTCAAGTTCGAAGGCTACTTCGCCGTCACCTCGTCCACCGTGCAGGGCGGCTCCGAGTTGCGCATCTGGGCCGACGTGGGCGTGGCCAGCTTCGACGGCGGCTTCGGCTACGACGTGATCGTCTACCTCGAGCCGCGCTTTCACTTCGACGCCGAGATGCGGCTGTGGGTCAAGGTGTCGTTGCTGGGTTTCCATCTGGGCGCGCACATCGAGGGCCTGCTGTCCGGCCCGGGCGAATGGCACGCTGCCGGCTCGGCCACGGTGGACCTGGGCTTCTTCGGTGAGCACAGCGTCGACTTCGACGAACGCTGGGGCAGCGCCACCGACACCCCGATGCCCATCGAGGCCGTCGAAGTGCAACTGGCGCTTGAGATCGCCAAGCGCGAGAACTGGTCGGCCCAGTTGCCCAAGCCCGACGACGCCTTCGTCACGCTGGCCAAGGTCGAGGGAGTGACCGAGATCCTGGCGCACCCGCGCAGCCCGCTGACCTTCCGCCAGAAGTACATCCCGCTCGACGCCACGCTGAAGCGCCTGGGCAGCAAGCGGCCGGCCGGGGCGAACCGTTTCCGCACGCCGGTGTTGACCCTGCCCGGCGGTGTTGCGGGCTTCCCGACCAGCGCGGTGAAGGATCATTTCGCGGCAGCGCAGTTCTTCGATGTCACCGAGCAGGACCGGCTGCAAGGCCCGTCGTTCGAGTCCTACGACGCCGGGGTCACGGTGGCGGTCGACAGTTTCGAGGCCGGGCCGCTGGTGGCCGACAGCTTCGACTACGAAGAAGTCAACCTGTCCAGCAGCGACGGGCTGCGGGTCTTCAGCACGTTGCACCTCGGGTTGCTGGCCGACGCGAGCTGGATGTATGCCTTCGGCGGCGCGGCGCGCAGCGAGCTTCGCCAGCGGATGCAGCCGAAGGTGCTGGCCAAGGTGCAGGTCGCGCCGGCCGCTTACGGCGTCACCGAGCGGACGACGGCCAAGGCGGTGGCGGGCGCGTCCACCACGGCCACCTACAGCAATGCCAAGGCCAGTGTCGCGGCGCTGGACGCGGCCGACTTCCAGGTTGCCGAAGCCTTCGAAGCGTTGATCTGACGAGGCAACAAAAATGGCCATCGACTACCGCTTCCTGCCCTGGACCAAACGCGGCCTGGCGCGCGCCGTGCAAACCGTGGACGCGCCCGGCATCGACGCGCGGCCGGTCATCCAGCTCGGCCTGACCATCGCCGCCGACCAGGACGGCAACGCCGTCGCGCCGGTGAACGGTGCGGTCGGCCTGCGCCTGTTCGGCCCGGCCGATGTGGTGGGCATCGACACGCGGCTGATCCTGCGCAGCGACCCCAAGCCCTTCACCACCAGCTTCGAGCCCAACTACCTGGCGCTGATCGACTTCGACCCGCCCGACTTCGCGTGGATGTTCACGCCCGCCAAGGCCGATGCCAACCAGCGGCTGCGGCCGTGGCTGGTGCTGCTGGTGCTCGACCGCGCCAAGGTCAGCCTGCCGCGCATGCGCCCCGGTGCGCCGCTGCCGTCGGTGGTGGTGCCGCAGGCAGCCGCCGAGGGCGAACTGCCCGACCTGGCCGAATCGTGGATGTGGGCGCATGCGCAAGCCACCTCCAGCGCCGAGCAGGCGCAGATCCCGGCCGAGCTGATGCAGCAGCCCGCAAAGAACGTGTCGCGCCTGATCTCGCCACGCCGGCTGGAAGCGTCGCACGACTACTTCGCGTGCCTGGTGCCGGCCTTCGACGTGGGGCGGCGGCGCGGCCTGGGTGAGCCTCTCACCGCGCAGGCCAACGACCCGCTGCTGTTGCAGCCGTCGTGGGCGCGACCGCTGAACGGCGACGTGCGCCTGCCCGTCTACTACCACTGGGAGTTTTCGACCGGCCCGTCGGGCGACTTCGAAACCCTGGCCCGACGCATCAAGACGCCCAGGCACTACCAGGGCGACGACGCGCTGACCGAGCGGCTGCGCACGCTCGGCACGGTGCCGATGTCGGTCGATGCCGACCGGCTGCTGACCGCCGACGCGCAGCCGCTGTCGATGCTGTACGAAGGCGCGCTGGTCTCGGTCAAGTACGACAGCCCGGCGCAGGCTCGCGACGACGTGGCCAGCAAGCTGCAGACCATCGTCAACGCGCCGCAGACGCAGCTGCTCAGCGCCGCCGCGCCCGAGCGCGCGCCCACCGTCGCGCCGCCGATCTACGGCGCCTGGCACGCGCGCAAGCACGTGATTGCCGACACGGCAGGCCGCTGGCTGAACGACCTCAACCGCGACCCGCGTTTTCGCGGCGCGGCGGGCAAGGGCACGGCGGTCGTGCAGGCCAATCAAGAGGTGTTCATGGACGCCTGCTGGGGCCAGATCGGCGAGGTGTTGCGCACCGAGCGCGCACTGGCGCAGGCCGCGCTGGCGCGCGAAGTGGGGCGTGTGCTGCACGACCGGCTGAAGAAGCTGCCCGACGACCGCTTCCTCGCGGTGGCCGGGCCGGCGGCGTCGCGCATCCGGCTCGGCGTTGAAGAAACCGTGCTGGCGCGCATCCGCAGCACCAGCGTTCCAAACGCGATTGCCGACCCCGCGCTGCGCCGCCTCAGCAGCGCACAGCGCCCGGCCCTGAAGGCAGCCGTGCGGCGTGCCGCCGGTGCTGCCACAGTGGCGGTGCAGATGGCCACCATGGTCAAGACGCTGGTCAAGGCGACGCTCAACCCGGACGCCATCGACCCCAATCGCTTCGTGCCCGACGGCATCCTCGGCACGCGCACTTTCGATGGGCTGGCGGTGCCCGCCGACCCGGCCGCACTGGTCGATCTGGGCGTGCTGGGCCTGAGCGGCCAGATCCGCGCCGACGAGTTGCGCGCGGTGCAAACCGCCAGCCGCGACGCGCGCAACTGGTACGCGCAGCGCGACGGCGAAAGCCGCACCTGGCGGCCCACGCTGAAGGCGGTGCGCGAGCAGGGCCTGCTGACCGAGAGCCACTTCATCCGCTTCGCGCAGTTGTCGGCGGCGGCAACGCGGCGCGTCTCGGTGGCCGACATCGCGCGCCAGGTGCAGGCCACCGGCACCGTGCGCCAGAGCGAGGGCGTGCTGATCGCCTTGAGCGACCGGCAGGGCCAGTCGGCAGCCACCATCGTGCCGCTGCGCATCGACGGCCGCACCGGTGCCATCCAGGCCTTCGGCGCGCAGGTGCGCCTGGGGCCATCGCCACTGATCGGCGCAGCACCGCTCATGCGGCCGGGCGGGGCGGCTGCGGCCCGGGCAGCCGGTGCGCGCACGGCGGCCAGTGGGCTGGCGTTCGGCACCGTGGTGCGCCAGCAGGTGGGCCAGTTCGGCAACAGCGCCGTCTTCGGCACGCTGCCGGTCAACACGCTGCCGTTGACGGCGGGGATGCAACCGGTGGCCATCGGCTCGGCCGTCGGGTCTGAACTGGCGGGCCTGTTCAACGGCGTCGGCGCTGCGCTGCCGCCGGGCCTGGCAACCATCACCGTGCCGGCACCGCTGCGCGACCGCGCCACGATCGACCGCTTCACGACCGCGCTGAAAGAAATGAACCAGCTCTGGCGTCCGCCGCTCGACGCGGCCGGCGT
>JANNEI010000027.1:0-2707 GCA_031378565.1 Burkholderiales bacterium | reverse complement strand
TCGAAGAAAAGCTGCTCGACACCTTGTTGAGCACGGTCGAAGGCGAGGTCTTCACCAGCACACCGACCTTCAGCCACGGCACGGCGCAGGGGCGGCTGTCCAACGTCGAGAAGGTGATGGGCCGCAGCCGATCGGTACAGGTACAGATCGTGACCACCGACAACGCGCTGGCGAGCCTGATCGAGCTGCTGGAGCAGCGCTTCAAGGGCACCGGGCTGCGCTACTGGGCATCGGCACTCTCCCTCGAAGGGGAAGTGGCATGAAGCGCCGGAATCGATTGGCGCTCGTGGCTGCGGTCTTCGCCTCGGCGTTCTCACCTGTCGCCACACTCACCGCGCTGGCGCAACAACGACCGACGCCGCCTGACCTGCCACCGACCGAACTGGCCCGCGAGAGCATCGACCAGGACCCCGCCGTTGTCGAGGCTCGCCGCGCTGTCAGCGCAGCCGGCCATGGCGCTGCCGCGATGCGTGCAGGGTCCTACGAATGGACGACGCGGCTCTCGGCGCAGCGCCGCCGCTACGACAGCGGCGGCAACTCGAACGAGTGGACCGCCGCGCTGGAACGCACGTTCCGCATTGGCGGCAAGGCGGGGATTGACGCCCAGCTTGGTGACACCGAACTGGTCATCGGCCAGGCGCGCATCGGCGAAGCGCGCAACGAAGCCGCACGCGCGCTCGCCGACCTGTGGCTCGACACGCTCGCGAGCAGCCGGCAGCGCGAGCTGTGGGCCGAGCAGCTGAGCTTCGCAGAGGCCAGCCACCAGGCGGTCGAGAAGCGCCGCAAGGCAGGTGATGCCTCGGTGCTGGACCTCAACGTCGCGAGAGCCGACCTCATCGAAGTGCAGCGACAGCTGAGCGCTGCGGCCTCGGCCGAAACGAAGGCCAAGGCCAAACTGGCGGTTCGATTCCCGACGCTGAAGTACGAAGCCACGCCGCTGGCCGAGCCGACCGCGCTCGACATGAGCCTGCCTCAGTGGCGCGACCGCATCCTCGCGGAAAGCGATCCGATCAAGATCGCCGAGGGCCTGCTGAAGAGGGCCGAGCTCAGCGCGGCTCGCGCCAAGGCCGAGCGCATTCCTGATCCGACCGTGGGCGTGTACACGGCCTCCGAGGCGTTCCGTAACGAACGCATCATTGGCCTGAGCGTCAGCATCCCGCTGTCCGGCAGCTACCGCAGCGAGCGCACGCAGCAAGCGCTGCAGGAAGCCGAAGCCGCGCGCGCGAAGGTGGAGCAGAAGAAGCGCGACGAGGAAGGCAGGATCGTCGAGGCTTTTGTGGATGCCACTGGCGGGCTGGAGCGCTGGCGCCTGGCCTCGCAAGGGCTCTCGACCACCCGGGACAGCTCGCGCCTGACGCAGCGCGCATACACGCTGGGCGAAGCCGACCTGCAAACGCTGCTGCTGGCACGCCGACAAGCGCTCGATGCATCGACCGCCGCCGAGCAGGCGCGCGACGAGGCCTTGCGCTGGCACTACCGACTGCTGGTCGATGGGCGTTTCATCTGGGCGCTGCAGGCGGACTGAACCAGGCCACCGGTTCATCGGCAGCTCGACCTTGCAGATCGGTTGAGAGTGCGGTGTCCTGATCAGGTGCGGCTGTCGACCGGTGCCGAGGTTCGAAGCGTGCGCGGCGCATCCGCGTTGCCACGGTCCCTGGCAACTCGCAGCGTCGAGCCATCGACCACCACCTGCGTGCCGATCGCCATCGATTGCGGGCGTTTGAACACGCGTGTGCTGCCGTCTTCCATGCGCACCTGGACGTTGAACAAGGTTTCGCCGCGGGCCCGTTTCTCGACTTCATTGCCGGCGAAGCCTCCGCCGATGGCACCGAGCACGGTCATGGCTGTCTTGCCGTTTCCGCCGCCCATTTGGTGACCGGCCACGCCGCCCAGCAGGCCACCCGCCACCACACCGAGTCCGGTTCCCTGCCCCTTCTGTTGCACGGTGCTGACCGACTCGACCGTCCCGCAATGGCTGCACAGCGCAGCCTGCGTGGTGCCGCCCGGCGCACTCCAGCCGGTCTGGCCGGCCGTGTTTGCCGCCGCCGAAGACTTGCCGTTGTGCAGGTGCCTTGACGGTGCCGACGACACGGCCGGTCTGGCTTCAGCCAGGGCGGTCGGCGGCACGGGCTGGCCTCGCACATCCGCAAGTGAGGTCACCGCAGGCATGGCGGCGAATGGTGGCGGTGCATGGTCGACCGACCGCATGACCAGCGCGCCTGCCAGGGCGGCTGTGACCAGGCTGAGCAAGCCACCGCCGATCCAGACGGCGCGAGGCACCGCGCCGAGCGGGCGGGTCGACAGCGATAAAACGTTGGCTTCTGAAGGCATGAAAGATCCTGGAGTGGGCACCTTTCTTCTAACGACAGGGCTGGGGCGCTGTTGACAACCTCAGGCCTGCACTTGTGTCTGATGGTTTCGTGCAGGGATGCAGATTCGTTTGCCAGCACGATGGACATCAGCCAGTTCGAATCCTTGAACGTCACCAGCCCGCCGGTGCCGGCCTCGTTGCCGCTGAAGCGATTCATCTGGTCGAGGAACGCAGGCATCTTCAGCGTGACGCCGATGAGGCAGGCATTTCGTGGGGTGTTCGTGCGGTCTGGTGCCTCGGTTGGGTGGGTTGAATCGGCGTTGCGGTCATGTGGATGCGCCTGTTGATCGGGCGCTGGGGGATGGTGCGGTGGCTGCGTTATCGGGCGGTTCTTGT
>JANNEI010000807.1:0-2474 GCA_031378565.1 Burkholderiales bacterium | reverse complement strand
CTGGCGGCCGCGGGCCTCAAGCGGCTGGGCCTGGCCGAGCGGATTCGCGCCACCTTCACGGTCGCCGACATGCTGCCCTGCGCCGGCCAGGGCGCGCTCGGCATCGAGGTGCGCAGCGACGCGCTGGGCTTGCGCAACACGCTGGCGGGCCTGGTCGATTCAGCCACTTCGATGGCGGTGCACGCCGAGCGGGCGGTGTCGCGTGCGCTGGGCGGAAGCTGCAGCGTGCCGCTGGCAGCCCACGCCGTGTGGGACGGCAACGTTCTGTGCCTGATCGCCGCCCTGGGGCACCCCGAGCGCAGCGAGCTGCCACTGCTGCGCGCCGAAACCCGGTCGGCGGTGACGGACGAATCACAGGCCGCCGAGATGGGCGCTCGGGTGGCTGCCAAGCTGCGCGACGCCGGTGCGGCCGACTACCTCGCGCTGGCCTGACATCGACGCCGCGGTGGCCCGCAACGTTCGCGTCATCGTGACCCGCCCGGCGGCGCAGGCCGCGTCGTGGGTCGCCAACCTGGAAAGCCGTGGCGTGCCGGCGGTGGCCCTGCCGCTGATCGCAATTGCCGGCCCGGTGGATGGCGCTGCCGTCTGCGCGGCGTGGGCCGCGCTGGCTCGGCAACGGCTGGTGTTTTTCGTCAGCCCGAACGCCGCCGAGTGGTTCTTTGCAGCGCGGCCCGATTCCGCCGGCTGGCCCGAGCAGGTTCAAGCCGGGTCGCCCGGCCCCGGCACCAGCGAGGTGTTGCGCCGACTCGGCGTGCCGGCGGCTTCGATCGTCGAGCCGCCGTCGGATGCTGCGCAGTTCGACTCCGAAGCGCTGTGGGGCGTGCTGGCGCATCAGTCTTGGGACGCCGCCGCGGTGCTGGTGGTGCGCGGCGACGGCGGTCGCGACTGGCTGGCCGAGCAGCTCCGCCAGTGCGGCGCGCATGTCGGCTTCGTCGCCGCCTACCGAAGGCTTGCGGCCCGCATCGAAGGCAGCGCGCTGAGCCTGCTGCAAGTCGCCATCGCGGTGCCCGAGGCACACCTGTGGTTCTTCAGCAGCTCTGAGGCCATCGACCACCTGTGCGATGCGCCCGCCGTGCGCGCCATCGCGCGGCCGTGGGGCAGCTCGCGAGCGTTGGCCACGCACCCGCGCATTGCCGAGCGGGCGCGGCGTGCCGGCTTCGGCGAAGTTCTGACCAGCCGTCCCACGCTGGACGCAGTGGTGGCCTGCATACAATCGGCGCATCGTGAGTGAAGCCCCTTCAGACGTCGCCGAATCCACCACTGCCGCAGCGGTCGCAGCGCCCGCCCGGCCCCCGGCTGAGCCGGTTCAGCGCTGGGTGGTTGTCGCCGCTGTGGCGCTGCTGCTGGTCTCGCTGGCCAGCCTGACCGTGGCTTGGCGCGCCCAGCAGCGCGTCGGCAGCATCGAGCAGGAACTGGTGCGCCGCCAGCAGGACAGCCAGGGTGCTTCGGCCGAAGCCCGCATGCTCGCCAGGCAGGCACAGGACGGCACCCGCGACGCCGCCGCCAAGGTGGCGCTGCTGGAGGCTCGGGTGGCCGAGGTGGCGATCCAGCGCGGGCAGCTCGAAGACCTGATCCAGTCGCTGTCACGCTCGCGCGACGAGAACCTGGTGGTCGATGTGGAGGCGGGCATTCGCGTCGCCCAGCAGCAGTCCAACATCACCGGCAGCGCCGAGCCGCTGGTGGCCGTGCTGCGACAGGCCGAAGAGCGGCTGGCGCGCTACAACCAGCCGAGGCTGGAAGGCGTGCGGCGCGCGATCGCACGTGACCTCGACCGCGTGCGTGCCGTCGCCGTGGCCGACATTCCTTCGCTGGTGATCAAGCTCGACGAAGCGGCGCGACTGGTCGACGAACTGCCCTTGTTGTCCACCGCCGAACCGCGCCGGGCCGCAGTTGCCAATTCGATGTCTGCGGCGGCGTCTGCTGCAAGCAAGGCAGCGCAGCGCAGCGCCGCGTCGGCCCCCGCCGCCGAATGGGCGAGGGCGTGGAGCGATGGCTGGACGACCGCATCGGATCGCGTCTGGTCGGAAGCCAAATCGCTGATCCGCGTGACGCGCATCGATCATCCTGAATCCATGTTGCTGGCACCCGAGCAGGCGTTCTTTCTGCGCGAGAACCTGAAGCTGCGGCTGCTGAATGCGCGGCTCGCGCTGTTGAGCCGCCAATTCGACACCGCACAGACCGATCTGCAAAGCGCGCAGACCTCGCTCGACCGTTACTTCGATCGCGGCTCGCGGCGCACCAGCCTGGCGAGTGAGCTCGTCAAGCAGGTTGCAGCGCAGTCGCGCCAGGTGGTGCTGCCGCGGCCCGACGACACGCTGGCTGCGCTGGCTGCTGCGTCGGCGGGGCGCTGACGCGGCATCTGTCCGATGCGCGCCGTCATCTGGTTCACCCTGCTGTTTGCCGTGGCGGTGGTGGCCGCCACCAGCCTGGGCACCAACGACGGACTGGTGAGTTTCTATTCCGGTGCGTGGCGA
>JANNEI010000789.1:0-2964 GCA_031378565.1 Burkholderiales bacterium | reverse complement strand
GCCCTTCGGGCGGCCGTGCGGGCTCATGCGCTTCTCTCGTGAAGCGGCACTGCGTTCATCGCGGCCAGCGCGGCGCGAATGCAATCGACCTGTTGCGTCAACGGCAGCGGGGCCGGCTTTTCGCCGCTGACCACCGACTGGATGTAGACGGCCGTGGTGGCGGCGTCGATGGCGCGCGGCAGCACGGGCAGTTCGGTCAGCACGCCTTCTTTCGCCGCCAGCGACAAGTCGGGCCGCGGCACGCCGTGGGTAAACACGCCGAGCCCCGGCAGGCGGCGTGGGTCGGCCACCGGTTCGCCCTCGGTGCCGCGCAACAGCATCGCCGTGGCCCGCGTGTGCTGCAGGAAACCCGACAACGCCGCCGCGTATTCCGGGTGCGTGTGGTTGACCACGCGCAGCGCCGCGCCGCCGCGCGTCGGGTCGAGCAGTTTGGCCACCGTGTGGCCGGGGTTTCGCAGACCGATCACGCGGCGCACGTCGAGCAGCCGCGACAGCGGCGGACACAGCACATCGATGCCCATGAACACCGGCTCGCGCCGCGACCAGGCATGCCCGAGGTCCGCGGCGCTGTGGGCCACCGGCAGGCCCAGGTCGTGGAAGATGTCGGCGGTGGTGACGCGGCCGGCGTCCTTGTTGGGGCCGTGCACCAGCACAGCGATGCCGTGCTGGGCCAGCAGCAGTGCCAGCAGCGCGGTCAGGTTCGGCAGCTTGCGGGCACCGTTGTACGAGGGCAGCAGCACCACCGGGCCGCTTGCGTGCGCGCCCGGCGGGATCGGCACGCAGCGCTCTTGGGTTGCGTCGAGGAAGCCCGCCAGCTCGTCGGTGGACTCGCCCTTGATGCGCATCGCGATGCAGAAGGCTCCGACTTCGAGATCGGTCACGCGGCCGTCCAGCACCTGGCTCATCAGGTCATACGCCTGGGCTTGCGTGAGCGACCGCGCGCCTTCCTTGCCGCGGCCGATTTCCTTGATGTAGGGGGCGATGCTCATTAAAGACAAATCCGTTCGGGCTGAGGTATCGAAGCCTGCGCGGCCCTTCCATACCTCAGGGTCAGCAGGAGCTCTCCTCGGCGATTGCTGACCCAAACTTCGGGGCGAGTTTGCTGACAGGAATTCTGTGTTCGGCAGGCAATTTTCAGGCCTGCGCACGCACCTGACGCCGCTGCCCACACACAATGTTTCAGAGTCGCCCGATCACGCAGCCTGCGGATGAAGCTGCACCATGCGCCTGAGTTCGGGCAGGCACGATCCGCAGTTGGTGCCACAGCGCAACTGGTCCTGCATCCGCAGCAGCCGCTCGGTGGGCGACCCTTCGACGTGCTCCAGCGCGGCTTCGATCTGGCGCTCGCTCACATCGAAGCAGCTGCACACCTGCTTGCCGCGCGCGGCCACCGCCAGCGGGGCCTTGGCACCGGGCACCAGCAGCAGGCGGCCGTAGGCTTGCGCGGGCATTTCGTCTTGCAGCAGGGTCTTGATCCAGGCTTCGGCGCTGATGTCCCCGGCCAGCAGGAATCCTTCGAGATGGGCGTCGCCATCGCGCCGTTCCAGCCGCATGCTGCGCCGCTGGCCGCGCCGCTTGTCGGCGTAGTGCAGCACCTCGGCACCGCCCAAGCCCAGCATGCCTTCCAGGCGCAGCAGCAGCGCATCCGGCGCGGCGTCGTGCGCGGCCGCGCGGAACAGCACACCGCTGCGTTCGCGGCCGAACGGCACACACGAGGCGAACGCGAACGCTGGCATCAGCTCGCGCAGTTGCTCGCGCGCCAGCAGCGCCTGGTCGGCGGGCAGCCAGGCCACCGCCAGCAGGCGCCAGGGCAACTCGGCTTTCAAAATCTTGACGGCCGCGTGCTTCAGCTCGGGCTGTTTGGACGTGGGGCAAAAGGCCGGCGAGGTGAGGGCGTTCACGCCGCTCAGGCGCTCGCCGGTGCTGCTGCTGCCCGACTGGAATTCCTCGCCCCAGTGCATCGCGTTGAAGGCCTGGCTCGACGCGACCTGGGGGCTGGCGCGCGCCGGCACCACGATGGAGCCGCGGCGCGAGGTGACGTGCACCAGGTCGCCGTCCGTCAGCTTCTGCCGCGCCATGTCCTGCACCTGCATCTCGACGCACGGCTCGGGCACATGGCCGAACAGGCGGCCGATGCTGCCGGTCCGGCTCATGCCGTGCCACTGGTCGCGCAGGCGGCCGGTGTTGAGCGAGAAGGGGTAGCGCGCATCGCGCGGCTCCGCCACGCGGGTGTAGCCCACATCCGCAAAGCGCGCACGGCCGTCGGCGGTGGGGAACACGCCGTCTTCGTACAGGCGCGCCTTGCCTGCGGCAGCACCTTGCGGGAACGGCCATTGCGCGGGTGCCGCGTCGAGCTGCGCGTAGCTCAGGCCGGTGATGTCGAGGTCGCGACCGCGCGTGGATTCGCGGTGTTCCACCCACACCGATTCGGGCGTCGGGTAATCGAACAGCGACGGCAGGCCGGGGCGCAGCCGGGCTTCGAGCCGCTGCGCGAACGCGGTGGCGATGGCCCAGTCGTCGCGGGCGTGGCCGGGTGGTGCCACCGCCGGCCGCACCCGGCTGATGCGGCGTTCGCTGTTGGTGACGGTGCCGTCCTTCTCGCCCCAGGTGGTGGCGGGCAGCAGCAGGTCGGCCCAGGCGCAGGTGGCGGTGTGCGCGTAGGCCTCTTGCACCACCACGAACTCGGCGCGTTGCAAGGCTCGGCGCACGCTGGCCTGGTCGGGCATCGACTGGGCGGGGTTGGTGCAAGCAATCCACAGCGCCTTGATTTCACCGTCGGCTGCCGCCTCGAACATCTCGACCACCGTCTTGCCGGGCTTCGCTGGCACCTCGTTCACACCCCACAGCGCCGCCACTTCGGCGCGGTGCGCGGGGTTGGCCAGGTCGCGGTGCGCGCTGAGCAGATTGGCCAGGCCGCCGACCTCGCGGCCACCCATCGCGTTCGGCTGGCCGGTGAGGGAAAAC
>JANNEI010000784.1:0-1616 GCA_031378565.1 Burkholderiales bacterium | reverse complement strand
GCTGGGTGCGCTGGCGCGCGAGCTGGAGTTGAACGGGTTGAGCGCCGACCCTGGCGCCGACGCCGCTGGTCTGGACCTGATCGACGCGGCCTACGCCAACGCCGCCGCCGCGCTGAAGGAGCTATGCCGTGGTTGAGTCCGGCGCGCGCTTGCTGGTGGTGGACGACAACAAGGTCAACCGGCTGCTGTTGACGCGCAGCCTGGAGCTGCAGGGCCACCGCGTGGCCTCGGCCGAAAACGGCCGCGTCGCGCTCGACATGCTGCGCGGCGAGGCCTTCGACCTGCTGCTGCTCGACATGGAAATGCCGGAGATGAACGGCTTCCAGATGCTCGAACACCTGGCCGCCGACCGGCTCTTGCGCGACCTGCCGGTGATCGTCACTTCGTCGCTCGAAGGCATTGCCAACGTGGTGCGCTGCATCGAACTCGGTGCCGAGGACTACCTGCCCAAGCCCGTCAACCCGGTGCTGCTGCGGGCGCGCATCGGTGCCAGCCTGGAGAAGAAGCGGCTGCGCGACCAGCAGAAGGAACTGGTGCGCCGCTTCGCGACTTCCGAGGTGGCGCAGGACATGGCGCAATCGGGCTTCGCGCTGGGCGGCCGACGCGTCAACGCGACCGTGATGTTCTCGGACATCCGCGGCTTCACCGCGCTGGTGGAATCGCAACCGCCCGAAGAAAGCATCGAGCTGCTGAACACGTACTACACGCTGATGTTCGACGCCATCAGCAGCCGCGGCGGCGTGGTCAACCAGATGATCGGCGACGGGCTGATGGCCATCTTCGGTGCCCCGCTGCCGTTGCCCGACCACGCCGGCTGCGCGGTGCGTGCGGCGCTGGAAATGATCGAGATGATCGAGCTGTTCAACCTGGAACGGGTGGCAGCGTCGAAGTCTCCCATCCGCATCGGCATCGGCATTGCCAGCGGCGAGATGGTGGCCGGCTACACCGGCACGCAGTCACGCGCCACCTACACCTGCATCGGCGACACCGTCAACCTGGCGGCGCGGCTGGAGGCGCACACCAAGGTCGCACGGCGACCGATCCTGATCGACGCCGCCACACGTGCCGCGCTGGCCGAAGGCGTGCCCGTCGACGCGGTGGGCGCGGTGCAGTTCAGCGGCAAGGCGGCATCGGTGGAGGTGTTCGCGGTGCGGGTGACTGGGTAAGCGATTGCATTTCCCCCTCGCCCTTCGGGGAGAGGGAGAAAGACAAAGAAGTGTCACGCGTCAGGAATCGACCTTGATGTTCCCGTCCTTCACCACCTTGGCCCACTTCGCGGTTTCGCTGCGAATGAACTGCGCGAACTTTTCCATCGAGCCGCCGCCGTCTTCCGCGCCGTAGGTGTCGAGCCGCTCCTGCACGTCGGGCAGGGCCAGTACCTTGTTCACGTCGTCGTTGATCCTGCGGGCGATGGGGGTCGGCAGCTTGCCCGGCCCGGCCAGGCCGTACCAGGTGGTGGCCTCGAAATCGGCGAAGCCCTGCTCGGTCATCGTCTCGAAGCTGTACTGAATCTGGCCGCCCATCAGGTCGGTCAGCAGCGGACCGCTGCCCTTGTACGGAATGTGCAGCGCATCGACCTTGGCCTGCAGCTTGAACATTTCCAGCGCCAGGTGCTG
>JANNEI010000761.1:0-4204 GCA_031378565.1 Burkholderiales bacterium | reverse complement strand
GTTCGATGAAGCGGCGTCGCTCATCAGCCACCTGGGCATCGGCGAGCTGACCGCGCTCGATGGCTGCCCCGGTGGCATCGAGAACACCAACTACTTTGCCGACACCACCCAGGGCCGCTTCGTGCTGACGCTGTTCGAGCGGCTCACGTTCGAGCAATTGCCGTTCTATCTGCTGTTGATGAAGCACCTGGCCGTGCGCGGCATCCCGGTGCCCGACCCGCAGGCCAACGAGGCCGGCGATCTGCTGCTGTCGCTGAAGGGCAAACCGGCTGCGGTGGTGAACCGGCTGCGCGGCCGCCATCACCTGGCCCCCGATGTGCACGACTGCGCCAAGCTGGGTTCGGTGCTGGCGCAGATGCACCAGGCCGGCGCTGACTTTTTGCCGCACCAGCCCAACCTGCGCGGCGTTGCGTGGTGGACCGAGACGGTGCCGGTGGTGCTGCCCTTTCTGAGCGCATCGCAGGCGAAGTTGATCACCGCGGAGCTCGCGCTGGCGCAACAGGTGGCACGCTCGGCGGCCTGTGCCGCCCTGCCCCGCGGCGCGATTCATGCCGACCTGTTCCGCGACAACGTCATGTTCGAGGGCAACGACCTCACCGGCATCTTCGACTTCTATTTCGCCGGCTTCGACGCCTTGCTGTTCGACGTGGCCGTGTGCCTGAACGACTGGTGCATCGACCTTGCCTCGGGTGCCCTGGTCGAAGAGCGCGCCGACGCACTGGTGGCTGCCTACGACGCGGTGCGCCCGTTCACCAGCGACGAGTTGCGCCTGCTGCCGGCCCTGATGCGCAACGCGGCGCTGCGCTTCTGGACCTCGCGCCTGTGGGATGTGCACCTGCCGCGCGACGCCAGCGTGCTGACGGCGCACGACCCCACGCACTTCGAGCGGGTGCTGCGCGAGCGCGCCACGCAGCCGTGGCACTACGTTCGCGCATCGGCGGTCACGGCGTGAAGCTGCGCATCGTCCAGGCCCGCCAGGGCGCGCTGTGGGTGCGCAACGGATTTCGCATCTTCTTCCGCCGGCCATTGGCGTTCGCAATGCTGTTCGCCAGCTTCCTGTTCGGCGCGCTGCTGTTCATGCTGCTGCCGCTGGTTGGGGCAGTGCTGACGTTGGTGGCCCTGCCTCTGGTCACGCTGGGCTTCATGATCGCCACCCAGGTGGCGCTGAAAGGCGGATTTCCGCTGCCCACGGTGTACGTGCAGCCGCTGCGGGTCGACGCCTCGCGCAGCCTGGCGATGCTCAAGCTGGGTCTGGTTTATGCCGCGGCCAGCTTCGCGATCCTGTGGCTGGCGGATGTGGTGGACGCCGGCAAGTTCGACGCATTGCAAGACGCCATGGCCAACAGCAAGACGCCGGTCGAGGACATTCGCGAGCGCCTGCTCGACCCGCAGTTGCAGGCCGGCCTGCTGGTTCGCCTGGGACTGGCGTCGCTGCTGTCGCTGCCCTTCTGGCACGCACCGGCGCTGATCCACTGGGGCTCGCAAACCTGGGGCCAGGCGCTGTTCTTCAGCGCGGTGGCGTGCTGGCGCAACAAGGGCGCTTTTGCGGTTTACGGGCTCACGTGGACGGCGGTCATCATGCTGTTCGGCGTGCTGGTGAACCTGGTGTTCTCGTTGCTTGGCCAGCCCGGCCTGATGGCGATGGCGGCGATGCCTGCCGTGCTGATGTTTTCGACCGTGTTCTACGCGTCACTGTTCTTCACCTTCGCCGACTGCTTCGAGCAAACGCCCGACCGGCCCGCGCCAGAACTGATCGAGGCACTGCCGCGCGGGCAGCCCGACGAGCCGTCCGACCCGGCCTGATCGGCGCCATCCACGCCTGCGCTGCCTTGCGGCAATGCGCAGCACGGTGTTCTGGTCACCCGAAAGGCAGTCGAAACGGGTGCCGGTGCGCCCAGGCCCGCATTACAAATTGATGACGTTCGCGCCTTCGCTGAGGCGGGATAATTCTCCCTGCTCTTCTTCATGAATCCTTCCATGCGCGCACACCGACTGTCCCTGCTTCTCATCGTCGCGCTGGCGATGTCCGGCTGCGCCGTCATCACCGTGGCCGGGGCCGTGGCAGGTGCTGCGATTTCGGTCGGTGGCGCGGTCGTCAGCACCGGCGTGAAGGTCACCGGCAAGGTGATCGAGAAGACGGTCGACGTGGTGACGCCGTCATCATCGCCCTCCCCGTGACCCACGCCGTGACCCGCGCCGTGCGCCTGCAACGGCCATCACGCCGAACGCTGCTGCAAGCCACCGCGGCGATGACCTTTGCGCCCGCGCTGCTGAGGTTTGCGCGCGCCGCCGATGCACCGCGCTTCGCGCTGGGCATTGCCTCGGGCCAGCCGCGTGCCGACGGCATGGTGCTGTGGACCCGCATCACCGGCACCGACCTGCCGGCACAGGTGGAGGTGGGCTGGGAACTGGCGCGCGACGAAGCCTTTCGCGACATTGCGGCGCGCGGTGTGGACACCGCGCAGGCCGCCTGGGCGCACAGCGTGCACGCCGAGCCCGCGGGGCTGGAGCCGGGCCGGCGCTACTGGTATCGCTTCAGCGCGCTGGGCCAGCAAAGCACGCCGGGCCGCACCGCCACCGCGCCCGCCGCAGATGCCAGGGCGACGCTGAACTTCGCAATTGCCAGTTGCCAGCGCTGGGACGCCGGCCACTACGCGGCGTGGCGGCACATCGCTGCCGAGGACCTCGATGTGCTGATGTTCCTCGGCGACTACATCTACGAATCGGCATCGCGCGCCGATGCGTTTCGCCGCCACGAAGGCGGTGTGGCCAGCACGCTCGACCAGTACCGCGCCCGCTACACCACCTACAAGGGCGACCCCGCGCTGCAGGCCGCGCACGCCGCGGCACCGTGGCTGCTGGTGTGGGACGACCACGAGGTCGACAACGACTACGCGGGCCTGCAAGGCCAGCACCTGCAACGCGACTTCGAGCGCCAGCGCGCTGCCGCCTACCAGGCCTACTGGGAACACATGCCGTTCCCGAAATCGGCGCGGCCGCGCGGGGCTGACATGCGCATCACCGGTCGGCTCGACTGGGGCACGCTGGCGCGCATCCACTTGCTTGACGACCGCCAGTACCGCGATCCGCAGGCCTGCCCCAAGCCAGGCCGCGGCGGTGCCAACACGGTGGCGCTGAAAGAATGCGCCGAGTTGCTCGACCCGAGGCGCAGCCTGCTGGGCAGCGACCAGGAACGCTGGCTCGAACAGGGCTGGGACACGACCCGCCCGTGGAACCTGCTGGCACAGCAGACCCTGATGGCGCGCTGTTCATGGCGCGAGCCGGGCCATGGTGGCGGCAGCTACTGGACCGATGGCTGGGACGGTTATGCGCCGGCGCGCAATCGCTTGCTGGGCGGCGTGGCGCAGCGCAAGTTGCCCGGCGTGGTGGTGCTGGGCGGCGACGTTCACACCAATTACGTGGCCGACCTGAAGGCCGATTTCGACGATGCCGCTTCACCCGTCGTGGCCACCGAGTTCTGCGGCACCTCGATCAGCAGCCTGTCGCTGGCGCAGGAGCGCATCGACGCGGCTCGCCCCTTCAACCCGCACATTCACTACGGCCGCGGCGACCAGCGCGGCTACATGCGCTTCACGCTCGACGCGAAGCAGATGCAAGTGCAACTGCGTGTGCTGGACGACGTGATGAAGGTCGACAGCGGCATCGCCACCGCTGCGCGCTTTGTCGTAGAAGCCGCGCGGCCCGGCGCGCAGGCGGCATGATGCGGGCCTGACTTTTCCACTGACGGAGAAACCCACCTTGGCCAACATCCATTTCATCGGCGGAGAAAAAGGCGGCGTCGGCAAGTCGCTGGTGTCGCGCGTGCTGGCGCAGTACATGATCGACAAGGAGATCCCGTTCCTGGGCTTCGACACCGACCGCTCGCACGGCGCGCTGATGCGCTTCTATTCCGGCTATGCCTCGCCAGTGCTGGCCGACCGCTACGAGGCGCTGGACGCCATCGTCGAAGCCGCGGTGGAGCAGCCCGAGCGGCGCATCCTGGTCGACTTGGCCGCGCAAACCCACGACCCGCTGGTGCGCTGGATGGACGATTCGGGCGTGCTGAACCTGGCCGACGAGATGGGCATCAACATCTCCTACTGGCATGTGATGGACTCGGGCAAGGACTCGGTCGACCTGCTGAAGAAACTGCTCGACCGATTCGGCGTCGGCCTGCGCTACGTGCTGGTGCGCAACCAGATTC
>JANNEI010000750.1:0-2823 GCA_031378565.1 Burkholderiales bacterium | reverse complement strand
CGAATGGCAGGCGTGGCGCGATCAGGTGGGCCACGTGCAGCGTCGTGCTGCAGCCCCAGGCCGCGAGTTCCTTGACCTTCGCGTCGGCCTGCCGAGCGGCGGGCAACTGGCGCGCGAGTTCGCGGATGACATGCCGCAAGTGATGGATCTGTTTTTGGCGCGTGATGTGGCTGTCGGCGCGGCTGGCGTACTGAATGTCCTTGGCCCGCCCCATCACTTGCCAGATGGACTGGGGCTCCGGGCCGGCTTGATGCCACACGTTGACGGCGAAGACGAGTGCGTCGCGCCTCGGATTGTCTTCGAGCACGGCCTCGATGGGCGTGTTCGAGTACAGACCGCCGTCCCAGTACGGCTGGCCGTCGATGCGCACCGCCGGGAACGCCGGCGGCAGCGCGCCCGACGCCATGATGTGCTCGATGCGCAGGGCTTCGTCGCGGCTGTCGAAATAGCGCATCGCACCGGTGTTGGCGTTGACTGCACCCACCGTCAGTCGGGTGCCGCTCGAACACAGCCTGTCGAAATCCACCAGTTCGCCCAGCGTGCGCCGAAGGGGTTCGGTTCGGTAGTAAGACGCCTGCTCCAACCCCACCGGCGCTTGCGGGCCGCGCAGTGCCGCCGGGTTGGGCTCGAAGAAGGCGGGCACACCGCGCGACACCGTCGTCGTGTTGGCCAGCAAATGGCCCAGGCCCATCCAGTCGAACACGTGGCCGGCGGGCGTGCGTTGCTCGACCTGCGCCCAGAAGCTGCGCAGCCGCTCGATCCGCCGCTCGCGCGCATTGCCGGCAATCAACGCCGCGTTGATGGCACCGATCGACGTGCCGATCACCCACTCGGGTTCGATGCCGGCCTCGTGCAGCGCCTCGTACACCCCCCATTGATAGGCACCCAGCGCGCCGCCGCCCTGCAACACCAGTACCACGCGAGCGGGCGTGTGCACGGGCGCGGGCGCTGGACGCGGCTTCACGGCGGCCATGCTCAACGCCCGGTCAGCCGTGCCAGCCAGCCCAGCCACACATCGCGCCGCAGCCACAGCAGCAGCGCACACGACACCCACACGCCACAGGCCAGTGCGAACAGTTCGCCGCCGTCGCTGCTGCCGTCGGTGTTGACCACCGCGATGCCCAACGGCGTGAACAGGTGAAAAAAGATCGCGCCGCTGATCACGCCCAGACCCAGGGCAGCGCCCAGCACCTGCACCACGCGCTGGCGTGACATCGCAGCCCCCGCGAGCAGCAAGACCGATGCGATCAGCTCGAACGTGCCCACCACCTTGGCCGAGAAAATCCCGCCCGGCGCGAACGTGCCCGGAAAGCCGAGCGATGCAGCCCAGGGATCGAGCTTGCCTTGAAAGATGTAGACCGTCTCGGGGGAGCCGGTGAACTTGAAGAACAGCGACTGAATGAAGACGAACGCCACGAAAAGCGTGAGCAGCCAGTGGCCGTGCTGTTTGAGCCAGCGCATTGAAACCTCCTCGTTCTTGTTTGTTCAGCGACTATTTTTTCAGCAGCGCCTGGAACTTCGCGTCGGCCAGCTTGTTGTAGCCCGCCGGGTCCTTGAGCCAGATGGCTTGCACGTCGGCGTCGTAGTTCAGGTAGAGCTTGCCGTCGAGCACCTTGAACTTGTCGGGCTCGATGCTCACCAGGTTGCCCTGAGACACGCCGTAGGCGCAATAGCCGCCGTACTGAGGCGCGTACTTTTCAGGGCTGGCCTTGAACAGGTCGAGGTGCGACTGCGAGGCGAACTTCCACTTCGCGCCCATCCACTCGTAGGCCAGCGCGTCCTGGCCCTTCACCGGCTTGCCGTCGGTGAAGTAGGCCACCGTGTCGTAGCCGAGGATGGCGCTGTCGGTGTGCCCGCCGAACAGGCCGGGCTTGAGGGTGTTGACCGGCAGCGCGGCAAATGCAGCGGCTGTGGCGAACAAGGCGGTGCCCAGCACGATGGCGAGGCGGCGTGTCAGGCGAAGAGAGGCGAGGTGTTGCATGAGGCGTCCTTGGTGAAGACCGGGTTGTCGGTGGCGAAAGATTTGCGCTCGTGCGCGACGGTGGCGGGTGCCTTGCCGAAGTCGGCAGCAGTGGCGATGCCGTGCTGACTGCAGTGCGCGTGCAGCAAGGCGAAGTGATGAACGGCGTGACTGGCGACGAACGCGAGTTCACGGCCGAGGGTGGACTCGACGACGAAGCCGAACTCGCCGGCCAGCCCGCCCTGGCCATGCACGGTGACCGGGGTGCCGGCATGCGCATCGGGCCAGCTTTCGAGCCGTGCCTGCAAGGCGGTCAGCCGCGTGCGCGCCAAACCCGTGCTGCGTTCCACGTCGCGATTGCGCGGGCGCTGGTCGTAGTTCACCACGCCGGTGCAGGCCGGGAACAGCAACGCTTCATGGTGTTCGATCACGTGGCGCAAATGCGCGCCGACGCTGCCGGCATACGCAGGTCGGCCCGGCAGTTCGTGCTCGGCAACCAGGCACAGGGCCTGCTCGATCACCTGCGCGTTGAAGCGCAGCAGGCGCGCAGCTTGGATTTCGGGGAAGTTCGGCATGGGTGTTGAATCTCGATGTGCTTCTTCATAGTCGATGCGCGGCGTGCCGACTTACGCCGAAGCAGACGGAAAACTTCAATCGGTGGCGGGGTACCGCGGGGTCAGCAATTTCTCGCGCCGATAACCGCGCATGAACTCGGCAAGGGACATCGTCTTGAAGCCGCGCGCGCGGTTGGCGTGGCCGATCTCGAACAGCCATCGGTACTGGCGCATCAGGTCGCGCCAGGCTTGCAACAGGCCGGTGCGGCGGTCCCAGATGTGCGTGCTTTCCGCACCGGCGCCGTTGAT
>JANNEI010000731.1:0-2027 GCA_031378565.1 Burkholderiales bacterium | reverse complement strand
AGCAACATCTTCGCGATCCTCGGGCTGCGCGCCTTGTACTTCGCGCTGGCCGCGATGATTCACCGCTTCAAGTACCTGAAGTACGCGCTGGCGCTGGTGCTGGTGTTCATCGGCACGAAGATCTTTCTGGTCGGCATCGTCGGCAAGATTCCACCGGCGTTCTCGCTCAGCGTGACCTTCGGGTTGATCGCTGGCGGCGTGCTGGTGTCGCTGTGGAAAACGCGCGGCGATCCGCCTGTGCTCGGCAAGGCCTGACGCTGAGCGCTTAACATTGCTGATGCAGAGTTTCCTCGACCCCGCGATCCTGTTTTTCGTGTTCGGCATCCTTGCCGGCACGCTGAAGTCGAACCTCGAAATCCCGCCGCAGATTTCGCGCTTTCTGTCGCTGTACCTGTTGATGGCGCTGGGCTTGAAGGGCGGCTTCGCGCTGGCGAAGACGGGCCTCACCACCGAGGTCGCGGTCAGCCTCGCCAGTGCGCTGGCGCTGGCCACGCTGATTCCGCTGCTCGGCTATGTGGTGCTGCGTCGCGTCCTGAACGGATTCGACGCCGCCGCCGTGGCGGCCACCTACGGCTCGGTCAGCGCGGTCACCTTCATCACCGCCGTGCAGTACCTCGACACCCACGGCGTGGCCTACGGCGGCCACATGGCGGCGGCGATGGCGCTGATGGAATCCCCCGCCATCGTGCTGGCGGTGCTGTTGGCCAACCGCCTGCGCCAGGGCACGGCTCAGCAGCACGCCCCCATCGGCACGGTGCTGCATGAATCGCTGACCGACGGCGCGCAATTGCTGCTGCTCGGTGCCATGGTGGTGGGCATGTTGACCGGCGAATCGGGTCGGGTCGCGATGCAGCCCTTCACCGGCGATCTGTTCAAGGGCATGCTGGCCTTCTTCCTGCTGGACATGGGCCTGCTGGCCGCGCGCAACATGGGCGAGCTGAAGGGCAAGTCCGCCTGGCTGCTGGCCTACGCCATCGGCGGCCCGCTGGTGCATGCAGGGCTGGCGCTGGGCCTGGCCGTGGCCACCGGCATGTCGGCGGGCAACGGCGCGCTGCTGGTCGTGCTGGCGGCCAGCGCGTCGTACATCGCGGTACCGGCGGTGTTGCGTCAGGCGCTGCCCGAGGCCAGACCGTCGATCTATTTCGGCATGTCGCTGGGCCTGACCTTTCCGTTCAACATCCTGATCGGCATACCGCTCTACGTGCAGGCCGCGCAGCACTTTCTGCACTGAGCTGGCGGCGGCGGTTTCAAAAAAACGCGACTTCTCGCATCCGCTTGACCCGGCCCCGATGAACCCGGTTTAACCTACCGGACTTCGGGTCTTCGACCCCGCCGAACACCCTCCTCGAGCCCGGACTGACCCATGCCCAAACGAAGAACCATTCTGCTCGGCAGTGCCGCGGGCATCGGCGCCCTGGTGGTGGGCTGGTCGGTGCTGCCGCCGCGCCAGCGCCTGACCACCGCCGCGCCGCTGCCGGTCGCGGCCGGGCAATCAGCGCTGAACGGCTGGGTCAAGGTGGGTGCCGACAACCGCATCACGGTGGTGATGAGCAAATCTGAAATGGGCCAGGGCGTGCACACCGGCCTGGCGATGCTGCTGGCCGAAGAACTGGACGCCGACTGGTCGCAAGTGGCCGTCGAACAATCGCCGATCGACAACATCTACAACAACCTCGCCGGCACCGTCGACGGCCTGCCGTTCCACCCCGACGACGACGGCACGTTGAAGTCGGTGGCCGGCTGGTTGACGGCCAAGACCATGCGCGAGATCGGCATCATGATGACCGGCGGCTCGTCGAGCATCAAGGACCTGTGGCTGCCGATGCGCGAGGCCGGCGCTTCGGCGCGCGCGATGCTGATCAGCGCGGCTGCCGCGCAGTGGAAGGTGCCCGCAGCCGAATGCAGCACCGTCGCTGGCAGCGTGCTGCACGCGTCGGGCCAGCGCGCCAGGTAAGGCGAAATGGCGGCCGCCGCCGCGCCGCAACCGCAGCCGGGGAAACCGGCGGTGTAAGACCCGGCGGCGTTCA
>JANNEI010000699.1:0-2329 GCA_031378565.1 Burkholderiales bacterium | reverse complement strand
CCGACTTCTTCGTGGATTGAGCGCGCTCAGGCGGCTGCGGCAGCCGGACTGCCCGCCCCGCAACTCGGGCAATAGTGAAAGAACGCGTTCTTGCGCGTCTCGCACTGCGCGCAGTGGTCGAACAGCTTCATGCTGCAGTGGACGCAGAAGTTGCTGGCCAGCGGACCATTCGCCGCAGCCGGCGCGCCACCGGCCGCCGCCAGCGTGACGATGGCGCGCTCGCAGCCGGGGCAGATGTTGGCGGCCATCTTCTTCAACGCCTCTTCGTAGCCCAGCGCCTGGCGCCGCTCGGGTTCGGTCTGCGCTTCGACCTGCTGGCGCTTCGCGATGTAGCGGCGCATCGCCTTGATCACGTAATGGCCGCCGACCGCCGTCAGCACGATGCCCACCGCGTAGCGCACGTAGCCGCCGTAGCTCGGCAGGTACGGCACCAGCTCGAAGAAGAAAGCGAACAGCGCGAACAGCACGAAGCCGCGCATCAGCGGCCAGTAGTCGCTCTTGCGCTTGCGGGCGATCAGCCAGCCGGCCACGCCCAGCAACGGCAGAGTCAGCGCCAGCCGGAAGCCGAACACGCGCATCTCCTGCTTGAAAAGCGCGGATCGGTAGGCACCCTCGGCGGCGGCGGTGATGTCGGCCTCGGCGCGCCGCTGCCTGTCCAGCGCCTGATCCGCATCGAGCGTTTGCTGGTCGACCTGCTCCACCGCCATCTGCGCCTTGCGCTCGGCCGCCTTCAGCGTGTCGAGCCCGCGCGTGCGGCTGATCACCTCGGGGTCTTGCGCCGGGTCGGTGGTGGCGCTGCGGGTGCCGATCCAGTTGCTGTAGGCGTCGCGCGCCGAGGTGTAGGCATTGCCGGCGGCGGACAGTGACTGCGCCGCCTGCGCCCGCTGGTCGGCCAAATCGCGCTGCAACAGCGTCAGCCGACGCACTTCGGCCTTGGCAGTGCCGAGGGCGGTGGCATCGGCAAACTGCTCGATGTTCAGACTCTGCTCGACCTGGGGCAGGTCTGCCACCACCTTGCCGCCCAGCCCAATCAGAAACCCGGCGAAGGCGAACGACAGCAGCCACATCACGAAGGCGAACAGCTTCTCGGGAACACGCAGGCTCTTGAACATGAGGAAAGTGGCTCCGGTGGGCGATGCGGGTCAGGGCTTGGGCAGGGCGCGCGGCTTGCCGTTGAGGTCGATCGCGACATAGGTCAGGTTCGCCTCGGTGACCTTCACCACGTGAAGGTTCGCCGGGTTGCGCTCGGCGTAGACCTCGACGTTGACGGTCACCGATGTGGTGCCGACGCGCTCGACCTTGGCATAGAAGCTCAGCAGGTCGCCCATCGACACCGGCTGCTTGAAGACGAACTGGTTCACCGCCACGGTGGCGATGCGGCCCTTGGCAATGCGCGAGGGCAGCACCGCGCCGGCCAGGTCGACCTGGGCCATGATCCAGCCGCCGAAGATGTCGCCGTTGCCGTTGGCGTCGGCGGGCATCGGCATCACGCGCATCACCAGTTGACGGTCGTCGGGCAATTGCAGCGGCACCAGCGGATCGGCATCGGCAGTGCGCGTGCGGCTTGAAATCTCGGGCATATTGCTTCACCTGCAGTGGTTATTCCCGATTCTTCCACGATGCGTCCTGCCTCCCTTTCCGTTCCCGTTCCCGCTGCCACGCCGCCCCTACCGCCTCATTCCGACTGGGCAACGCTGAGGAAGCTGATTCCGTACGTGTGGCAGTGGCGCTGGCGTGTCGGCGTGGCGCTGTCGTTCCTGATCGCGGCCAAGCTCGCCAATGTGGGCGTGCCGCTGCTGCTGAAGCAGCTGGTCGACTCGCTGAGCCTGAAGCCCGGCGACCCGGCTGCCGTGCTGGTGGTGCCGGTGGCCCTGCTGCTGGGCTACGGCGCGCTGCGTCTGTCGATCACGCTGTTCACCGAGCTGCGCGAGTTCCTGTTCTACCCGGTGGCGGCCCGCATCGCGCGGCGCGTCTCGCTGGAGGCATTCGAGCACCTGCTGGCGCTGAGCCTGCGTTTTCACCTCGAGCGGCAGACCGGCGGCGTCTCGCGCGACATCGAGCGCGGCTCGCGCTCGATCCAGTCGCTGCTGAACTACACGATCTACAACATCCTGCCGACCCTGGTCGAGATCACGCTGGTCATCAGCCTGCTGTCGGCCAAGTTCGACGGCTGGTTCGCGGCCATCACCTTCGGCGCGCTGGTGCTGTACATCGCGTTCACGGTGGCGGTGACGGAATGGCGCACCCACTTTCGCCGTGCCATGAACGAGCAGGACAGCAAGGCCAACACCAAGGCGGTCGACGCGCTGATCAACTACGAGACGGTGAA
>JANNEI010000595.1:0-5462 GCA_031378565.1 Burkholderiales bacterium | reverse complement strand
CAGACACCTTCAGCCGCCTGCCCGGTCGCACCGGTTCCGCCCCGCCACTGCCACGCACCGCAGCCGGGGCTGTCGACCAGCGCGATGGGTCGCTCGCGGTAACGCGCGAGCACCTCGGCCGCCGGGTGGCCGAACCGGTTGCGGTAGCCGGCTTGGAACACCGCCACGTCGGGGCGCACCGCATCGAGGAACGCTGCGCTCGACGAGGTCTTGCTGCCGTGGTGCGGCACCACCAGCACGTCGCTGTGCAGTGCCGCGCCGTGCAACGCCACCAGAGCCGCCTCCTGCTCTCGCTCGATGTCGCCGGTGAGCAAGGCGCTGTGGCCCTTGCCGTCGGTGCCATCGGCACCTTCGCCCTGCACCCGCACCACGCACGACATCGCGTTGGAGCGCAACGCTCGGTCGTAATCACCCGCCGCTGGCTGCAGCACGTCGAAGCGAACGCCGTCCCAGCTCCAGCTCTGGCCGGCTTCGCAGCGCCGGCTCGGCACCTGGCGCAGCGCGGCCTGTGCGTGCAGTGGATGCGTCGCCTCCAGCGAACTGAGCATGTCGTCTACCGGCAAGGCCCGCAGCAAGGCCGGCGCGCCACCCACGTGGTCGCTGTCGCGGTGGCTGAGCACGAGGCGGTCGATGCGCGACTCGCCGCGCGCGCGCAACAGCGGCAGCAGCACGCGCTGCCCGGCGTCGCTGTCGCGCGAATATTGCGGGCCGGCGTCGTAGACCAGCAGGTGATGGCGGGTGCGCACCAGCACCGCGGTGCCCTGCCCCACGTCGGCCGCCAGTAACTCGAACTGGCCGGGCGCGGGCTGCCATGCCACGGGCAGCAACATCGGCAGGGCCAGCGGAATGGCCAGCGCCCGCAACCGCCACGGCAAGGGCATGACCACCAGCACGGCCGCCAGCAAGCCGCCGGCCTGCGCCCACCACGCTGCCACCGGCACCGACCACACCGCGGCCGGAAACGTGGCCAGCCAACCGAGCCCGGCAATGCCCTGCTGCACCATCCACGCCGCCAGCAACCAGACCGGCGTCAACGCGACGCCCAGCATCGCCAGCGGCGTGATGACGAGGGTCACCAGCGGAATCGCCAGCAGGTTGGCGAGCAGCCCGACCACCGACACCTGCTGGAAGAACACCACGCTCAGCGGCGTCAGCCCGACCGTGGCGATCACCTGCGTTCGCAGGCCCTGGACGGCGTTGGGCCAGGTGCCGATGGCCACGCCGCGCCAGCCCGGCAGCGTCTGCGCCGGCTCGCCGGTTGGCGCGTGAACCGCTTCGGAAGACATCAGCAACCCGACCGCCATGAACGAAAGCCAGAACCCCGGCTGCAACAGCCCCCACGGGTCGAACGCACTGACCACCACCGCCGCGCTCAGCAACACCAGCGGCCACGGCCAGCGCCGACCGAAGGCTTGCAACAGGGTCACCGTGGCCAGCATCCAGACCGTGCGCTGCGAAGGCACGCCCCAGCCCGAGAACACCGCGTAGGCCAGGGCAGCGGCAAGACCGCCCCAACGCGCGGCCTGCTGCGCCGGCAGCCACAGGCAGGCCCGCGAACTGCGCCGCCATGCCGCGGCCACCAGCAGGCCGGACAACCAGGCGAACATGGTGACGTGCAAGCCGCTGATGCTGACCAGGTGGGCGATGCCGGTGGTGCGAAACAGATCCCAGTCGTCGCGCGAGATGGCCGACTGGTCGCCCACCACCAGGGCCGACAGAATGCCGGCGGCACGCTTGTCGCTGACGTTCGCGTCGATGGCGTCGCGCACGCGCTGGCGCCAGCGCTCCACCGGGTGACCCGCCGCGGCATCAAGCAGCAGCGCCGGCGCGCGCGCTGAATCGCGCACGTAGCCGGTCGCGCGCACGCCTTGCTCGAACAGCAGCAGTTCGTAGTCGAAACCATGCGGGTTCAGGTTGCCGTGCGGCTGGCGCAGGCGCACCGTGAAGCGCCAGCGCTGGCCGGCGCGCAACTCGCGTTGCGGCTGGCTCAGCGCGGCGTCTTCGTGGAAGCCGGCGTACCAGCCCAGCGACACGCTCGGCGGCAGCGTCACGGCTGGGTCGCCAAGGTGGGCCTGCTCGATGTCGAATGCAAAGCGAAGCCCGGCGCTGGAGCGTTGCGGCAGGCTGGCGACCACGCCTGTGACCTGAATGTCGCGTCCTTCCAGCGCTGCCGGAAGGCTGTCGGCAAGACGGCCGACAGCGCGCCCGCCGGTGGCACTGAAACCGAGCAGTCCCATTCCGAGAACCAGCCACACGAAACCGCGCCGACTGCGCCACCCCAGACCCACGCCCCCGATGCCGAACAGCAGCGCCAGCGCATACAACGACCAGGGCATCAAGGCCCGTTCCTGAAGCTGCAGCGCGACGCCGAGCAGCCACGCCAAGGCCAGCGCGGTGAGGCGCCATCCGTGGTCTTTGCCTTCCATGGTGCAGTGTAGGATTCAAAACACCACCGCTTCGACCACACGCCATGTCTGTCTACGACCGCTTGAAATCGCTCGGCATCGAGTTGCCGCCCGTCTCGGTGCCCGCCGCCGCCTACGTGCCTTTCGTGCGCAGCGGCAAGCTGGTGTTCTTGTCGGGCCACATCGCCAAGCGCGATGGCAAGGCCTGGGTCGGCCAGTTGGGACGTGACATGGACACCGCCACCGCGAAGCTGGCCGCGCGCGCGGTGGCCATCGATTTGATGGGCACGCTGCATGCGGCCGTCGGCGATCTGAACCAGATCGAGCGCATCGTGAAGGTGATGAGCCTGGTCAACAGCAGCGCCGACTTCACCGAACAGCATCTGGTCACCAACGGCTGCTCGGAACTGCTGAGCGAAGTGTTCGGTGCCTGCGGCGCGCACGCGCGCAGCGCCTTCGGCGTGGCGCAGATTCCGATGGGTGCATGCGTCGAAATCGAGCTGATCGCCGAAGTGCGATGACGCGTTCGAGCGTTGCCGCGCCACGCAGCAGCCGCTGGTTTGCGGGCGTCGCCATCGTCTGCCTGGCCGCGGTGGCGGCGGCCCTGGTTTCGCAGCATGGGTTCGACATGCAGCCGTGCCCGTGGTGCGTGCTGCAACGCGCCATCTTTGTGGCCATCGCGCTGGCCTGCCTCTTAGGCTGGCTGTGGCGTGCGGCACCCGGGCCTGCGCTGTCCAGCGTGCTGGTGCTGTTGTCGGCGCTGGCGGGAGTGGCGGCTGCGTTGTGGCAGCACTTTCAGGCGGCCGCATCGGCGTCATGCAACCTCACGCTGGCCGACAAGATCGTCACCGCCTTGAAGCTCGACAGCCTGCTGCCCGCCGTCTTTTCAGCCACCGCCAACTGTGCCGATGCCGCGGTGAACCTGCTGGGCGTTCCCTACGATTTCTGGAGCCTCGGTTTGTTCGCCCTGATCGCGCTGGCCGGCTTGCGCCTGCTGCGCCAGTCGGGCGAAGAACATCACCGCTGAACTGGCGCATTGCGCCAGCGCGCGCTAAGCTTTGCCACACAGACCTCACGGGAGAGCGACATGGCACCCTGGCGGCGATGGTGGATTGACGCGATGGACCCAGCGAAGCTGACGGGCGCGTCAGTCGAGAGCAACGCAACAGTCGATCCAGACGGGCCGTTCAGCACCTCGGCGCTGGCCACGTCGCGACACCGGATGTGGGACAACATGGTGGCGATGAACCAAGCCTGGTGGACTCTTTGGGGCAGTTCGTTCACCGCACCCTGGAACCAGATGCCGTGGCCGCCGGCCGGGCAGATGTTGCCGCCTGAACCGACACCGCCTGTGGACGCACCGGTGCCGGTGCTCAAGTCGGTGCGCGACGCAAAGCGCAAACGAAAGGTGCCACTCGCCCACCCACCTGCGAAGCGTTTGCGCCACCCCTGAAACAGCGTGGCACCGACAGAACCCTCCGTCTGATGGGGCGCAGTTCAGTCGAACTTTCCCATCATGTCCTGGAAGCCACCCGCGGTCTTGAACACGCTGTCGAGCATCGAGCAGGCGTTGCTGACGGTCTTCATCCAGTCGGCGTGATCCGAACCGCCGGCACCGGGCGGCGGCGCAGACATGCCCGGCATGAAGGGTTGCGCCCCTCCCATCGCGGGCGCGGGCATTGCGGGCTGCATGCCGCCCCAATTGGGCACCGGCTGCATGTGGGTCTGCATGCCCTGCATCATCCCCTGCAACATGCCCAGCATTTGCTGAGACATCGGCTCGCCGGGTTGCAATTGCTGCACGGTTGAAAAGGCCCGGTGCGCGTCGCGCAGGTTGCCCATCGACATCAAGATCGTTCCCGCCGCCGCGTGATAGACGGGCAGATACGGGTTCTGCGCAATCGCCTGGTTCAGGCACGCCAGCGACTGTTGCAGGTGCTGCCAGGCCATCGGCGAGTAGCCCAGCATGTTCTTCACCCGCGCGGCGCAGGCATGGGCGTTGGCCAGCGTGGCGTGCACGCCGTCGGGCACGAACATGCCCCATTGCTGGGCCGTCATCATCGACTGCTGGATCCAGCCGATGGCCTGGTCGTACGACTGGGCGGCACCCAGCGCATTGCCCTGCGACTCGGCGAACATGCCCTGCTGCCCACAGGCAGTACCGGACATCAATTGCTGATTCAGGGTGGCGCTGATGACAGGGTTCATGCGTCGGATCTCCTCGACATGGGCGGTGGCTGAATCCAGTATGCCCGCAATCGCCGTGTGCCTCAATCGATCCCGGCCGATCTCAAGAGCGCCTCAGGAGCGCGTGCCCGGCAGCACGCGCAGCGCCCTTTGCATCAGGTCCTGCACGCGTCCTTTGCGTGCGCGCCTGCCCTGATACTGCAACAGCGCCGCCGCCTTCAGCAGTTCGTCTTTCGACTTGCCGCCGCGGCCCGTGCCCAGCACCCGCAGCGCTTCGCCGAACGCCGCCACGCTGACCAGCGCGTCCTTCGCCTCCAGGTCGACCAGCGTCAACCCGCGTCCGCCATTGGCTTGCAACTTCAACTCGTCCAGACCGAACACCAGCAAACGGCCGAGCAGGGTCAGGCAGGCCACTTGCGTGAGGCCGTCGACCAGGCTCGGCGGCAGTGGCTTCTCGTCGGCCTCCAGGCCGAGGAACGACTTTCCGCCACGCTGCCGCGATACCAGGTCACCCACCCGCGCCAGCAGCCCGAAGCCGCCGGTTCCGGCGAGCAACAGCGTTTGCGCCGCGGCACCGGCGAAGTAGTGCGCGGGTTGGGTGCCGCTTTCCAGTTCGATCAGCGAGGTGATGGGCTGACCGTCGCCGCGGCCGCCGGGCAACAGGGAGACCGCTGTCGAGTACACCCTGCCGTTGCCGCCGAAGACCAGCAGCGTGTCCACCGTGCGACAGGCAAAGGTGCCGTACAGCGCATCGCCCGATTTGAACTGCAAGGCGGCCGCGTCCAGCTCGTGGCCCTTCAGCGCACGCACCCAGCCCTTCATGCTGACCACGACGGTCACCGGGTCGTCCGACACCTTCAACTCGGCGAC
>JANNEI010000543.1:0-9861 GCA_031378565.1 Burkholderiales bacterium | reverse complement strand
TGCTCGACGTGTCGCTGCACCTGCCGCGCTACAAGCGCGAGAACCTGCAAGCCACCGCGCGCGGCATGGCTCTGCTCAAGTTCGTCGGGCTGGCGGCGCTGGCGCACGAGGAAGCGCGCAACCTGCCCTATGGCAAGCAGCGCCTGCTCGAGATCGCCCGCGCACTGGCGCTCGACCCGCAATTGCTGCTGCTCGACGAGCCGGCCGCCGGCCTGACCGCGCCCGACATCAAGGAGCTGATCAGCTTCATCCGCAAGATCCGCGAGCACGGCGTGACGGTGATCTTGATCGAGCACCACATGGACGTTGTGATGAGCATGTGCGACACCGTCACAGTGCTCGACTTCGGCCAGAAGATCGCTGAGGGTGACCCGGCGAAAGTGCAGGCCGACGAGAAAGTTATCGAGGCTTACCTCGGTGGCCAGGCCGCATAAGGAACCAAGATGCTCACCATCAACAATCTGTTCGCCGGCTACGGCAAGGTGCAGGTCCTGCACGGCATTTCGATCGACGTGCCCAAGGGCAAGGTCGTCACCCTGATCGGCTCGAACGGTGCCGGTAAGACGACGACGATGCGCGCCGTCTCCGGAATGATCGCGCCAACGGCGGGCGACATTTCGCTCAACGGCAAGCGCATCGAGGGCCTGGAGTCGTATCACATCGCCAAGCTCGGCTTGGCGCATTCGCCCGAAGGTCGCCGCGTGTTCGCGACGATGACGGTCAACGACAACCTGATCCTGGGTGCCTTTCCGCGTCTGACCGGCAGCCGGCCCAAGGGCGACGTGGCGGCCGATCTGGAACGCGCGCTCGATATGTTCCCGCGCCTGAAGGAGCGTCGTCTGCAACTCGCCGGCACCTTGTCGGGTGGCGAGCAGCAGATGCTGGCGATGGCGCGCGCGGTGATGCTGAACCCCGAGGTCGTGCTGCTCGACGAGCCGTCGATGGGGCTGGCGCCCATCCTGGTGGCTGAGGTATTCCGCATCATCGAGCGGCTGAAAAGCGAGGGCGTGACGATGTTGCTGGTCGAGCAGTTCGCGTCGGCCGCACTCGGCGTTGCCGATTACGGCTACGTGCTCGAAAACGGCCGCATCTCGGTGCACGGACCAGCCGCCAAACTGCGCGACGACCCCGCCGTGAAAGCGGCCTACCTTGGGGGCGGAAACCCGCACTGAGAGCGCCAAGCGGTCGCGCCGGGCTTCCCCTAGTTGCTGCGAAATCGTGACCGAGCCACATTCACGGTGGTCCCGCACGTTGGCGGAAGCAAGGTGCAGTGGAGCCCCGATGATTCCTCTGTCCACACCCATCTGGAGTTGCAATGTCTCAGAAGCCCGTTCCACCACCCGTCACCCAACCCGCGGCCCCGCGCCGTCGTTTCCTGCGTAACGCCGCTGTTGCCGCAGGTGCCACCGGCGCACTCGCAGCGCCGATGGTGTCGCGTGCCCAGACCACGAGCCTTCGGTTTCAAAGCACCTGGCCAGCCAAGGACATTTTTCACGAGTACGCGAACGACTTCGCCAAGAAAGTCAACGACATGGCCGGGGGCCGCCTGAAGATCGAGGTGCTTCCATCCGGTGCCGTGGTGCCCGCATTCCAGTTGCTCGAAGCAGTCAACAAGGGCACGCTGGACGGCGGCCACGGCGTGGTGGCCTACCACTACGGAAAGAACAACGCGCTGGCGCTGTGGGGCTCAGGCCCGGCCTTCGGCATGGACCCGAACATGGTGCTGGCCTGGCACAACTACGGCGGCGGAAAAGCGATCCTCGAGGAAATCTACAAGTCCATCAACATGGACGTGGTGTCGTACCTTTACGGCCCGATGCCAACCCAGCCACTGGGCTGGTTCAAGAAGCCGATCGCCAAGGCCGACGATCTGAAAGGCCTGAAGTTCCGCACGGTCGGGCTGTCGGTGGACATCTTCACGGCCATGGGCACCGCGGTGAATCCACTGCCCGGTGGCGAAATCGTGCCGGCCCTCGATCGCGGCCTGATCGACGCGGCCGAGTACAACAACGCATCGAGCGACCGCATCCTTGGCTTCCCTGACGTGGCCAAGAACTGCATGCTGCAAAGCTTTCACCAAAGCGGCGAGCAGTTCGAAATCCTGTTCAACAAGGCGAAGTACGGCGCGCTGTCGACCGAACTGCGGGCGATCATCGACTACGCAGTGCAGGCGGCAAGCGCCGACATGAGCTGGAAGGCGGTCGAGCGCAACTCACAGGACTACATCGAGATGAAGAAGGCCGGCGTCAAGTTCTACAAGACGCCAGACGCGATCCTGCGCACGCAGTTGGAGGTGTGGGACAAGATCGTTGCCACCAAGAGCGCCGAAAATCCGCTGTTCAAGAAGGTGATCGATTCGCAAAAGGTCTTCGCGCAGCGCGCCGGCCAATGGCAGAACGACTACATGGTCGACTTCACGATGGCCTTCAATCACTACTTCGGAAAGAAGTAGTCAACTGCGAATTCGGGAAGAAGTAGTCAACTGCGACTTCGGGAAGAAGTAGCTCCTGTTCGGGCCCGCCCGACCTTGCCAGTCACCCGAATGAAATCGGGTGACTGGCTCGACCACACGGCCCGTGTGCCGACGTACCAACGTGCCGATGAATACCCAACGCCTGCTTCACACCGCCGACCGCTTCAGCACCTGGGCCGGCAAGACCTTCGCATGGCTGATCGTCGTGCTGATGCTCGTGGTGTGCGCCGAGGTGTTCAAGCGCTACGCGCTGAACGCACCCACCGCCTGGATCTACGACGTGAACAACATGCTGTACGGCACGCTGTTCATGATGGGCGGTGCCTACACCCTGGCCCACGACGGCCATGTGCGCGGCGACTTCTTCTACGGCAGCATGAAGCCGCGCACCCAGGCCTGGCTCGACCTGGTGCTGTACATACTGTTCTTCCTGCCCGGCATCGGTGCACTCACCTGGGCCGGCTGGACCTATTTCAACGAATCGCTGGCCATGCGCGAGCAGACCTTCAATGCGACGCCGCTGCCGCTGTACCCGTTCAAGTTCGTGATCCCGGTGGCCGGTGTGGTCGTGATGCTGCAAGGCATCGCCGAGATCATCCGCTGCATCGTCTGCATTCGAACCGGCGTGTGGACACCGCGACTGAAGGACGCCGAGGAGATGGACGTGGTCGAGCAGCAACTCAAGAACAGCGTCTATGTCGATGAAGCGTCACGCCGGGAAGTGATCGAGAAAGCCAGGGACATCGACGAAGCGGCGCATCAGCGCGGTGCGGGCGGGAGGGACCACACATGAGCCGCCGGTCCGCCATGAACCCGAAGGGGCCACTTCGTGGCCCCTGGGCAAATACCGCAGCGTGCAGCGTGGAGGGTTCCTGATGAGCAACGCTGCGCTCGGCCTGACGATGCTGTGCCTGATCGTCGTCGTCATCATGCTCGGGTTCCCCACGGCGTTCACGCTGATGGGGCTGGGCATGATGTTCGGCTTCATCGCCTTCTACGACCCGGCAGCACCGTGGTTCGACAACCGCGTCTTCGACCTGATGGTGCAGCGCGCTTTCGGCGCGATGACCAACGAGACGTTGCTGTCGATCCCGCTGTTCGTGCTGATGGGCTACGTGATGGAGCGCGGCGCGCTGGTCGACAAGATGTTCCACAGCGTGCAGCTCGCGTTCCGCAAAGTGCCTGGCTCTCTGGCAGTCGCTACCCTGGTGATCTGCACCTTCTGGGGCATTGCCAGCGGGCTGGTGGGTGCGGTGGTGGTGCTGATGGGCGTGATCGCTTTGCGTCCGATGCTGAACGCTGGCTACGACGTGCGACTGGCGTCTGGCGTCATCACCGCCGGTGGCACGCTGGGCATTCTGATTCCGCCGTCGGTGATGATCATCGTGTACGCGGCAGTGGCCGGGCAATCGGTGGTCAAGCTCTACGCGGCGGCCATGTTCCCCGGCTTCTTCCTCGCGCTGCTGTACCTGATCTATGTCATCGGCTGGGCGCTGATCAACCCGAAAGTGGCACCGAAGTTGCCGATCGAACAGCAACGGGCGCCGATCTCGCCCTGGGTCGCCCACGTCGCGGCAAGCTACTCACAACGCATGCTGCCGGCACTGCTGGGCGCGGTGGTTTCGCCGGCTCGCGCGGTGCGCGCAAGCGGCAATGGCTGGCGAATCAGCTGGTTCCAACTCGTGCGGGCGCTGTTTCGGGCACTGGTGCCGCTGTGGCTGGCAATCGTGTTCCTCGGCACCGCATGGTGGTACGTGACGATCCATTCGCAGCAGGGTGAAGACGCCGCGCCGACGAGCGCGCTGCAGTCCCAATCGGCCACTGCCAAAGCCGGCGGCGGCTTGCAGGAACCCCCCGGCAGCGGCGACGCAACCGGTGCTTCGGGAAGCGGTGGTCTGCAGGCACCTCCTGGCGCGGAACCGGAGGCTCCCGCAGCGGCAGCGGCAGCAGCCCCGGAAGGCTTGCAGCAAATGGGCGGCGGTCAGGCGGAAGCGCCGAAGGCGCAAGCCGTGCCCGAGTCGTTCTACCTTGGCTTCGGGTTGACCGTGCTGGCGACGCTCGGACTGCTGACCTGGTACTACCTGAAGTTCGATGCCGAGCAATACGAAATCCTGACGCTGCTGGTGTCGTCGGTGATGCCGCTGGCCACGCTCACGCTGATCGTGCTTGGCGTCATCCTGTTCGGCATCACCACGGCGACCGAGTCGGCTGCGGTGGGTGCGGCCGGTGCGTTCCTGATGGCTTTTCATGCCCGAACGCTGAACTTCCAGCGCATCAAGGAAGCGGTTTTCCTGACCGCCAAGACGACCTCGATGGTGTGCTGGCTGTTCGTCGGCTCGGCGCTGTTCTCTGCGGTGTTCGCGCTGCTCGGCGGACAGCGCCTGGTCGAGCAATGGGTGCTGGCGATGGACCTGACGCCGCTGCAGTTCCTGCTGCTGTCGCAGGCCATCATTTTCGTGCTGGGCTGGCCGCTGGAGTGGACCGAAATCATCGTGATCTTCGTGCCGATCTTCCTTCCGCTGCTGCCGCATTTCGGCATCGACCCAATGCTGTGGGGCGTGCTGGTGTTCGTCAACCTGCAAGCGGCGTTCCTGTCGCCGCCGGTGGCGATGTCGGCCTTCTATCTGAAGGGGGTGGCGCCGTCGCACGTCACGATCAATCAGATATTCGCCGGGATGATGCCGTACATGTTGATCGTCATCGTGTGCATGGTGTTCATGTATGTCTGGCCGGGCCTCACGCTGTGGCTGCCCAAGTACCTGTATGGCGGCTGAGGCGCAGCGCTGAGCCGGCCACTCGGCCAGCGCATCTCAGCGGCCTGCCCTCGGCCCCATGACGACCGCACTGGCCCCGATCTGGCGCGCGGCAGGCCTGCCCGCCGACGCGCTGCAACACCTGACGCTGAGCGGCAGCGACCCGGTGCTGCCCTCGTCGTTCGCGGTGGGTACTGCAGCGCAAACCTCGCTTGCGGCGGCAGCGCTCGCGGCCACTGAACTGGGCCATTGGCGCAATGGACTGCGCCAGCAGGTACGTGTGGACATGCGCCACGCGGCCCTCGAGTGCCGTGGCCGCTTCACGATCAATGGCCGCACACCCGACGTGTGGGACCGACTTGCCGGCCTCTACCCCTGCGGGCCGGATGCAGCGGGAGGCTGGGTGCGCCTGCACACCAACTTCGCGCACCACCGCGACGGTGTGCTGCGCCTGCTGGGTTTGCCGATCGGCATCGGCACGCCGCGTGAAGCTGTCGCCAGCGCACTCAAACACTGGAATGCATTCGACTTCGAAGACGCGGCGGCGAGCGCCGGCCTCGTCGTCGCCGCGCTGCGCAGTCAGGACGAATGGGACGCCCACCCGCAAAGCGCAGCGGTCGCGCGCAGGCCGCTGGTCGACATCGAGAAGATCGACGACGCACCGCCCCTCGCCCTGCCCGCCCTGCCGCACGATGCGAGCCCGCTGCAAGGCCTGCGCGTGCTCGACCTCACGCGAATCCTGGCCGGCCCGGTGGCAGGCCGCACGCTTGCGGGCTACGGTGCCGACGTGATGCTCGTCAACGCGCCGCACCTGCCCAACATCGAAGCCATCGTCGACACCAGCCGCGGCAAGCTGTCGGCGCTGGCCGACCTGCGCGAGCCGGCCGGGCGCGCCGGACTGCACGCGCTGCTGCGTGACGCGCATGTGTTCGTCCAGGGTTACCGGCCCGGTGCGCTGGCCGCGTTCGGACTGGGGCCTGCCGATGTCGCTTCGATGCGGCCCGGCATCGTGATGGTCTCGTTGTCGGCGTATGGCGAGGCGGGTCCGTGGGCCGGCAGGCGCGGCTTCGACTCGCTGGTGCAAACGGCCACGGGCATCAACCACGCCGAGGCGCAAGCGGCCGGCTCGGCGCAACCGAAAGCCTTGCCGCTGCAGATTCTCGACATGGCGTCCGGCTATCTGATGGCCTTCGGCGCACAGGCCGCGGTACTGCGCCAGCAGCGCGAGGGTGGCAGCTGGCATGTGCGCGTGTCGCTCGCGCGCACCGCTTTGTGGCTGCGTTCACTCGGGCGTGTTGCGGACGGCCTGAAAGCGCTGCTACCCGATTTCGCGGCCGTGATGGAAGCGCAACCATCGGGATACGGGGAACTCATCTCGATGAGGCACGCCGCCGAGTTCTCACACACGCCTGCGCGCTGGATGCGGCCCTCGATGCCGCCAGGCTCTCATCCGCTGGCGTGGCCGCCGCAGTCTTGACGACGGCGGCGCGTGCAAGAATCGCGGTCGCCATCCCCCTGTGAGTTCAGCGCGCCGTGAGTCTTGTTTTCCCCCACACCTTCGTGCCCTGGTTTCGCACCGTCGCACCGCACATCCATGCGTACCACGGCAAGACATTCGTGGTGGCGATCACCGGTGAGCTGATCGCGGCGGGCAAGCTCAGTTCGTTCGCGCAAGACCTGGCCATCCTGCACGCGATGGGCATCAAGCTGGTGCTGGTGCACGGCTTTCGTCCGCAGGTGAACGAACAACTTCGATCGAAGGGGCACGAAGCGCGTTTCAGCCACGGCCTGCGCATCACCGACGCGGTGGCGCTCGACTCGGCGCAAGAGGCCGCCGGCCAACTGCGGTTCGAGATCGAGGCCGCCTTCTCGCAAGGCCTGCCGAACACGCCGATGGCGAACGCGATCGTGCGCGTGGTGTCAGGCAACTTCCTGACGGCGCGCCCGGTGGGCATCGTGGACGGCATCGACTTCATCCACAGCGGTGTGGTGCGCAAGGTCGACGGGATCGCGATACGCAGCGCCATCGACATCGGCGCGATGGTGCTGCTGTCGCCGTTCGGCTTTTCGCCCACCGGTGAAGCCTTCAACCTGACGATGGAAGACGTGGCCACCAGCACCGCCATCGCATTGCAGGCCGACAAACTGCTCTTCATCACCGAGGTCGCAGGCATCCACGAGGATCTGGCGGACCCGCTGAGCCCGATCGACACCGAATTGGCGCTGGCCGATGCCGAGCGGCTGCTGGCCAACCTGCCGCGCCCGACGCTGCCGATCGATCCGGCGTTCTACTTGCAGCATTGCGTGCGCGCGTGCCGCGGGGGCGTGGAGCGTTCGCACATCCTGCCGTTCGCGATGGATGGCGCGTTGCTGATGGAGGTGTTCACGCACGACGGCATCGGCACGATGGTGGTCGATGAGAAGCTGGAGAGCCTGCGCGAAGCGACCTCCGACGACATCGGCGGCGTGCTGCAACTGATCGAGCCGTTCGAGCGCGACGGCACCCTCGTCAAACGCGACCGCACCGAGATCGAGCGCGACATCGGCCTCTACACCGTCATCGAGCACGACGGCGTCATCTTCGGCTGCGCCGCCCTGTACCCCTACCCCGAAGCGCGCACCGCTGAAATGGCGGCGTTGACCGTGTCGCCGAATGTGCAGGGCCAAGGCGACGGCGAGCGCATTTTGAAACGCATCGAACAGCGCGCCCGCGCCCAGGGATTCGACAGCATTTTCGTACTGACCACGCGCACCATGCACTGGTTCATCAAGCGTGGTTTTGCCGTGGTCGATCCCGATTGGTTACCCGAGGCGCGAAAGCGAAAGTACAACTGGGACCGCCGTTCCCAAGTGCTGGTCAAGAAACTGGGCTGACCGCACGCCATACCGGGCTGCAACTTGCGGCCACTCACCTCAAGAATCTTCATCAGGAGTTAAGTCATGGCCCGCACCGTTCAATGCATTCACCTCAAGAAAGAAGCCGAGGGCATGGATTTCGCGCCCTACCCTGGAGACCTTGGCAAGCGCATCTACAACGAGGTCAGCAAGGAAGCCTGGCAACTCTGGATGAAGCACCAGACCATGCTGGTCAATGAAAACCGGCTCAATCTTGCGGACCAGCGGGCGCGGCAATACCTGGCCCGCCAGATGGAAAAATTCTTCTTCGGCGAAGGTGTCGAGCAGCCCGCAGGGTATGTGCCGCCGACCGCGTGATATGCAGCTGCCACATTCGACCACGGGTATGCGGGCCGGAATCTCCTAGAATGGATGCTTCGTGTTCAGTATCGAACGCGGAACTTGGAGAAATTCACATGAAGAAGCTGCAGCAACTGCTCGACCAGCGGGCCGAACTCGACAAAGAAATTGACACCACACGCCGGCAGGAAAAGTCCGAGGCGGTTGCCAAGGTCAAGTCCCTGATGACCGAATACGGATTGACGGCGTCCGATCTGGTGGTTCGTGCGGCCACCAAAGGCAGCAGCGCCAAGGGTGGGAAGGTGGCGGCCAAGTACCGCGATGACGCAACCGGAAACACCTGGAGCGGGCGTGGGCTGCAACCCAAATGGCTCAAGGCGGCACTCGCCACCGGGCGCAAGCTGCAGGACTTCACGATCTAACAGGCGTTTGCCAAAGCCCCCGATTCAGGGGGTCGGAGGGCATTCATGGCGTCTTAGGGCTTGCTGATCGGGCACCATCCGGGGCCACTTTTGCAGCGCTCCCGTGCCCTCCGTTCACCTGCCTTTGCTGACCCACACCGCAGCGCGCCCCGTTTCGCTGTCGACATGGGCCAGCCGTCTGCTGATGGTCGCGCTGGCGTATTACGCGGGTGGGCACCTCGGCCTGGCGGTGCCTCAGCCGGGCTCGCCCATCAGCTTGATCTCGGCCCCGGCCGGGATCGCCGTGGCGGCTTTCCTGCGCTGGGGAACCGGCATCTGGCCCGCAGTGTGGCTGGCGGCGTTTTTCGTTGCGCTGTCGGTCGATTCGCCGCCGTGGCTGGCGTTCGCATTGGCGTCCGGCAACACTGCAGGTCCGCTGGCAGCCGCCTGGCTTCTGCGCAGACTGGGGTTGCAGCAGGAACTCGATCGGCACCGCGATCTGTGGCTGTATGTCTCGGTGGCGGCCGGTGCCGGCATGCTGGTGACCTCGACCAGCGGTGCGCTGTGGCTCTGGGCCGCCGGTGTGGTGAGCAGCGCGCAGTTGCCGGCGGCCTGGCTTTACTGGTGGTTCAGCGATGCCATCGGCGCCTTGATCGTGGGCATCCCGCTGCTTACATTCTCACGGGTCAGGCTGGCCCGCGCCTGGAGAAACTGGCGTTGGGCACCCAGCCTCTTGTTGTCGATCACGGCAGTGCTCACAGGCTGGCTCGCCTTCGTCACGCCATCGGTTGCCGATGGCGGCTACCTGACGCCTCTGGTGTTTTTGCCGCATCTCCTTCTGGGATGGCTGGCCGCGCGCAGCGGTATCTTCGTGGCCTCGGCAACAGCGCTGCTGCTGTCGGCGGGTGCCGCCTGGGCCACCACCCGCGGGCACGGGCCATTCGCGGTCCCGAACACCGCCACCGGTCTGGCGTTGCTGTGGGGATACGTCGGCACGTTGACCGCCATGCCGTTGCTGTTGACCGCGCTCATCGGCGAA
>JANNEI010000537.1:0-6005 GCA_031378565.1 Burkholderiales bacterium | reverse complement strand
AACCCAAACGTGATCACAGAACTTGAGTTCAAGAGCCTTGCCGCGCAGGGCTTCAACCGCATTCCGCTGATGGCCGAGGCCTTTGCCGATCTGGAAACCCCGCTGTCGCTGTACCTCAAGCTGGCCTATGCCTCGGGTGGCGGCAAGCACAGTTTCCTGCTCGAATCGGTTGTTGGCGGCGAGCGCTTCGGGCGCTACTCGTTCATCGGCCTGCCGGCGCGAACGCTGTTGCGTGCCACCGGCTTCCACACCGAAGTGGTGACCGACGGCGTGGTGGTCGAGGCCGCCGACGGCAATCCGCTCGACTTCATCGCCGACTACCAGAAGCGGTTCAAGGTGGCGCTGCGCCCTGGCATGCCGCGATTTTGCGGCGGCCTGGCGGGCTACTTCGGTTACGACGCGGTTCGCTTCATCGAACCGAAACTCGCGAAGACCGTGAAGTCGGGCGGCATCGAGACCCCCGACATCCTGCTGCTGCAATGCGAGGAGCTGGCCGTGATCGACAACCTGTCGGGCCGGCTCTACCTGATCGTCTATGCCGACCCCGGCGAGGCCGAGTCTTTCTTCAAGGCCAGGCGGCGCCTCGCCGAGCTGGCGGACAAGCTGAAGTACAGCGTGACCGCGCCCGCGGTGAAGCGCGTGGCGGCGCATGGCGTGGAGCGCGAGTTCGCGAAGGACGACTACATCGCCGCGGTGCTCAAGGCGAAGGACTACATCGCGGCCGGCGACATGATGCAGGTGCAGGTGGGCCAGCGCCTGCGCAAGCGCTACACCGAGAGCCCGCTCAGCCTGTACCGGGCGCTGCGTTCGCTGAACCCGTCGCCTTACATGTACTTCTACGACATGGGCGACTTCCAGATCGTCGGCGCGTCGCCCGAAATCCTGGTGCGGCAAGAGCACACGCCCGACGGCGACAAGGTGACCATTCGCCCGCTGGCCGGCACGCGCCCGCGCGGTGCCTCGCCCGAGCAGGACAAGGCGCTGGAGGTCGAGCTTCAGGCCGACCCGAAGGAGCGCGCCGAGCACCTGATGCTGATCGACCTGGCGCGCAACGACATCGGCCGCATCGCCAAGACCGGCAGCGTGAAGGTCACCGAATCGTTCACCGTCGAGCGCTATTCGCACGTGATGCACATCGTCAGCAATGTCGAAGGCCTGTTGCGCGATGGCATGACCAGCCTGGACGTGTTGCGCGCCACCTTTCCGGCCGGCACGCTGACCGGCGCGCCAAAAATTCGCGCGATGGAAATCATCGACGAGCTGGAGCCGGTCAAGCGCGGCATCTACGGCGGTGCCTGCGGCTACCTCAGTTTTGCCGGCGACATGGACGTCGCCATCGCCATCCGCACCGGCATCGTGAAAGACCAGACGCTTTACGTGCAGGCAGCCGCCGGCGTGGTCGCCGACTCGGTGCCCGAGCTGGAATGGAAGGAAACCGAAGCCAAGGCGCGGGCGCTGATCCGCGCGGCCGAGCTCGTCGAAGAGGGCTTCTGATGAGCCGGTCGCAGAGCCGCCTCAAGACAGGCGAACGTCCCCTCGGGGGGCCAGCGCGGAACGCGCTTTGGGGGTCACGTTCATGTTGCTGATGATCGACAACTACGACAGCTTCACTTTCAATCTGGTGCAGTACTTTGCCGAGCTGGGCGAAGACGTTCGGGTGTTCCGCAACGACGAGATCACGGTCGAGGGAATCAGCGCGCTGAAGCCCGACAAGCTGGTGCTGTCGCCCGGCCCGTGCTCGCCGGCAGAAGCGGGAATCTGCGTGGATGCGGTGCGGCACTTCACGGGCAAGTTGCCGCTGCTCGGCGTGTGCCTGGGGCACCAGGCCATCGGTGCGGCGCTGGGCGGCAAAGTGATCCGCGCGCAGACCCAGATGCACGGCAAGGCCGACGTCATCAGCACCGACCAGCGCTGCATCTACACCGCGCTGCCGAAACAGTTCAGCGTGATCCGCTACCACTCGCTGGTGGTCGAGCGCGCGTCGTTGCCGGCGGTGCTGGAGGTCACGGCCACCTCGCAGGACGGCGAGATCATGGGCCTGCGGCACCGCGAGCTGGCGGGCACGCCAACGCCGCTGGAAGGCGTGCAGTTTCACCCCGAGTCGATCCTCACCGAGCATGGTCACGCGATGTTGCGGAACTTCCTGGAGTTGGCCGCATGAAGCGAAGGGCGAGGGGCCTCGCGCGCGGGGATCGACCAGCGCAATGCGGCCGAGCCACCGACCGCGCGCGGGGTCGTATGAGAATGAGCTTGCCTGAGGTGGCCGCGTGAACGCCGTCGACTTGCGCAGTGACACCGTCACCAAGCCGACTGCCGCCATGCGCGCCGTGATCGCCGCCGCCGAGGTCGGTGACGATGTGTTCGGCGACGATCCGACAGTGAATGCCTTGCAGCAACGCGTCGCCGCCATGTTGGGCAAGGAAGCGGCGCTGTTCGTAACCAGCGGCACGATGAGCAACCTGTGCGCGCTGATGAGCCACTGCCAGCGCGGCGACGAAGCCATCGTCGGCCAGTTGGCGCACACCTACCGCTACGAGGCGGGCGGCGGCGCGGTGCTGGGCAGCATCCAGCCGCAGCCGCTGCCGCAGCAGGACGACGGCACGCTGGCGCTGGCCGACATTGCCGCCGCCATCAAGCCTGCCGATTCGCACTTCGCGTCCACGCGGCTGCTGTGCCTGGAGAACACCTGGAACGGCAAGCTGCTGCCGCTGGACTACATCGAGGCGGCCACGTCGCTGGCGCGTGGCCGGGGGCTGGCGACCCACCTCGACGGCGCGCGCCTGTTCAACGCGGCGGTCGCCAGCGGCACGCCGGCGATCGACATCGCGCGTCATTTCGACAGCGTGTCGGTGTGCTTCAGCAAGGGCCTGGGTGCGCCGGTGGGCTCGGCGCTGTGCGGTTCCGCGGCGCTGATCGCGCGGGCGCATCGGCTGCGCAAGATGCTGGGTGGCGGCATGCGCCAGGCGGGCTTGCTGGCGGCGGCCGCGCTGTACGCGCTGGACCACCACATCGACCGGCTGGCCGATGACCACGCGCTGGCGCTGCGACTGGCCGACGGCTTGCGGCGCATCGAAGGCGTCACCGTGGTGGCACCGCAGACCAACATCGTGTTCGCCTCGCTCGCCGATGGGCGCACGCCGGCCCTGCTGGCACACCTGGAACAGCGCGGCGTGCTGGCCACCGGCCTGATCGGGCTGCGCTTCGTGACCCACCTCGACATCGACGCGGCGGGCATCGACCGCGCCGTGGCCGCCGTTTCAGAATTCATGTCCGCCAGAACCCGCTGAACGCAGGAGCCTTTGCCATGACCATCACCAACACCGACGCGCTGACCCGCGCCATCGACCACCGCGAAATCTTCCACGACGAGATGCTGTCCATCGTGCGCCGCATCATGAGCGGCGAGATGTCGCCGGTGATGATGGCGGCGATGCTGGTGGGCCTGCGTGTCAAGAAGGAAACCATCGGCGAGATCACCGCCGCCGCGCAGGTGATGCGCGAGTTCTCCACCAAGGTCGAGGTGGCCGACAAGACGCACCTGGTCGACATCGTGGGCACTGGCGGCGACGGCTCGCACACCTTCAACATCTCGACTTGCAGCATGTTCGTGGCGGCGGCGGCCGGCGCGCGCGTCAGCAAGCATGGCAACCGCAGCGTGAGCAGCAAGTCGGGCAGTGCCGACGTGCTGGAGGCGATGGGCGTGCACCTGAGCCTGCCGCCGGCGGCGATTGCACGCTGCATCGCCGACACCGGCATCGGCTTCATGTTCGCGCCCAACCACCACCCGGCGATGAAGAACGTGGCACCGGTGCGCAAGGAACTGGGCATCCGCACCATCTTCAACATCCTCGGGCCGCTGACGAATCCGGCCGATGCGCCCAACATTTTGATGGGCGTTTTTCACCCCGACCTGGTGGGCATTCAGGTGCGCGCCTTGCAGCGCCTGGGGGCCGAACACGCGGTGGTGGTGTATGGCCGTGACGGCATGGACGAAGTGTCGCTGGGCGCGGCAACGATGGTCGGCGAGTACAAGGACGGCGGCATCCGCGAATACGAGATCCACCCTGAGGATTTCGGCCTCACGATGGCCAGCAACCGCGCTTTGAAGGTCGAGACCCCGGACGAATCGAAAGCGTTGCTGATGTCGGTGCTGAACAACGAGCCCGGCGCGGCGCGTGACATCGTGATCCTGAACGCCGGCGTGGCGTTGTACGCGGCGAACGTGGCCGCGACGATGATCGACGGGGTGGCGCTGGCGCGCGAAGCGATCACCTCGGGCAAGGCGCTGGCGAAGATGCACCAGTTCGTTTCCCGCACCGCAGAGCTGCGGGTGCCATGAGCGACATCCTGAGCCGCATCGTGGCGGTCAAGCGCGAAGAGATTTCGCTGGCGCGCCGCGCGCGCGACCTTGCATCGCTGCGCCGCGACGCCGAGTCGCTGGGCGGCCTGCGCGACTTCACCGCCAGCCTGCGCGCGCGCATTGCGGCGGGTCAGGCGGGGGTCATCGCCGAGGTCAAGAAGGCAAGCCCCAGCAAGGGCGTGCTGCGCGAGCATTTCGTGCCCGCCGAGATCGCCGCCAGTTACCAGCGCCACGGCGCGGCCTGCCTCAGCGTGCTGACTGACGTGCAGTTCTTTCAGGGTGCGAATGCGTACCTCGAACAAGCGCGCGCTGCCTGCGGGTTGCCGGTGCTGCGCAAGGATTTCATGGTCGATGGCTACCAGGTGTTCGAGGCGCGAGCGATGGGTGCCGACTGCATCCTGCTGATCGCCGCCTGCCTCGACGATGCGCAGATGGTCGACCTGGAAGCGCAGGCGCAGGCGCTGGGCATGGCGGTGCTGGTGGAGGTGCACGACGGCAAGGAGCTCGACCGCGCGCTGCGCCTGAGCACCCCGCTGCTGGGCATCAACAACCGCAATCTGCGCACTTTCGAGGTCACGCTGGACACCACGCTGGGCTTGCTGAAGCATGTTCCACCCGACCGTGTGCCGGTCACCGAGAGCGGCATCCTCGGCCAGGCCGACGTGAACCGGATGCGGGCTGCCGGCGTGCATGCGTTCCTGGTCGGCGAGGCCTTCATGCGGGCGGACGATCCGGGCGCGGCGCTGGCCGATCTGTTCCGGTGAGCGTTGCCTGCACCGTCGACAACCGCCTGCGCGAACCGCTGGCAGACGTATTTGCGCGGGTGCCGGCGGCCTGGCGTGGTGTGACCGATGGGTTTCATCGCAGTTCGGTCGGGCGGGATCTGCTGCGCTTCGTCGATGCGCGCGTGCGCGACGGGGCCACCGTCTACCCTGGCGCTGTGCTCCGCGCGCTCGACCTGACCGGCCCTCGCGATGTGCGCGTCGTCATCCTCGGCCAGGATCCTTACCACGGCCCCGGGCAGGCGCAGGGTCTGGCGTTTTCGATTGCGGCGGGGCACAAGCCGGCACCGAGCCTGCGCAACATGTTGCAAGAGGTGGCAGCGGACACCGGCGTGCCCTCGCAATGCGGCAGTGATCTCAGCCCCTGGGCGGCGCAGGGCGTCTTGCTGCTCAACGCCGTGCTCAGCGTGGAAGACGGCCAGGCGCACAGCCACGCAAACCAGGGCTGGGAAACCTTGACCGACGCACTGCTGAGCTTTGTCGCCCTGCAGCCCGAGCCGGTGGTGTTTCTGCTGTGGGGTGCGGCAGCCCAGCGCAAGCTGCCCCTGATCGACGCCACCCAGCACCGCGTGCTGATGGCGAATCACCCTTCGCCGCTGTCGGCCCGCCGTCCCCCGCTGCCGTTCGTTGGCTGCCGCCATTTCAGTCGAGCCAACGCCTTGTTGGCCGAATTGCGGCCGGGCAGCCCCGCCATTCGCTGGTGAAAGGCATCGTTGTCGACCTTCGGCGACCCCATCGGCAGTCTGCTATAGTTTCGGGTTCACCGAGGAGGGGTGGCCGAGTGGTTAATGGCAGCAGACTGTAAATCTGCCCTCTAACGAGTACGCTGGTTCGAATCCAGCCTCCTCCACCAGCGGTGCGGT
>JANNEI010000536.1:0-5001 GCA_031378565.1 Burkholderiales bacterium | reverse complement strand
GATTTCGGTGTCGATCAGCAGCGGCGCCGAGACCTCGTCCCAGTCCCAGGCGTCGTTGGGCGTGTACTGGTGGTGGCCCTTGATCTTGCCGGTGTCGACGTCCAGCGCGATGGTCGAGGTGGTGTACAGGTTGTCGCCCTTGCGACCCTCCACCGGCCACGGTGCCGGGTTGCCAGTGCCCCAGTAAGCGAGGTTGGCAGCAGGGTCGTAGGTGCCGGTGATCCAGATGCTGCCGCCGCCGTTCTTGTGCGTGTCACCGGGCCAGGTGTCGCCGCCCGGCTCGCCGGGTGCCGCCGTGGTGTAGGTGCGCCAGACCTCCGCGCCGGTATCGGCGTCGTAGGCCGCGACGAAGCCGCGCACGCCGGTCTCGCCGCCTGACGAACCGACCATGATCTTGCCCTTGGCTGCGAGCGGCGCAAGCGTCATGTATTGCAGTGCCTTCCAGTCACCGACGGGTTTGATCCAGGCAAGTTTGCCGGTCTTCGCGTCGAGCGCCACCAGGTGGCAATCCACCGTGGCCAGGTAGACCTTGTCGCCGTACAGCGCGACACCGCGGTTGGTCGGGTGCAGCTGCAGCATTTCCGCCGGCGCTTCCTTCTTGTAGCGCCACAGTTCCTGGCCGGTCTTGGCGTCGAGCGCGATCACCTGCCCGCCTGGCGTGGTGACGTACATGTAGCCGTTGTTGACCACCGGCGGCGATTGGTGTCCTTCGTTCTGACCGGTCGCGAAGGCCCAGGCCAATGTGAGCTTGTCGACGTTCTTGCTGGTGACCTGCTCCAGCGGGCTGTAGCCCCAGCCAGCATAGTTGCCGCGGTACTGCAGCCAGTTGGCGGGCTCGGGATTGCTCAGGCGCGCGTCGGTGACCGGCGAGTAGGCCGCCGGGGCGGCTACTGCGATGCAGGGCAGTGCGGCGGCAACACCGATAGCGATTCGATTCAGCAGGAAGTTCATGGGGTCATCTCCTTGTGGTTGTGGGTGAAAGGAAGGTCAGGCTGTACCACCCGCAGGGGCACTGAAAGGCCCGGCGATCACGAGTTGATCGCCGTCGAGTGACAAAGGCAGGAACGGCAGGGCACGCGACGCCGGGCCGCTGGCCACACTGCCGCCCTCGAGCAACAGGAACTTCGTCGAGTGACAGAAGCACACCAGCGCAAGTTCGCTGGGCAGCCAGGTCTTCACGTCGCAACCCTGGTGCGTGCAGATTGCCGAGAACGCCACCACGCCGCCGGCCGATCGGGCGCGGGTCTCGGCGTTCAACTCGGTCTCGGCGAAGCGCATCAGCACGATCTTGTTCAGGCGCGAATCACTGCGCACCTCGCCTTTGGCGGCGTCGAACGGGAAGGCAAGCAAAGGCTTTCCGGGGCGCAAGTCCGACACGCGCAGCGGTGCCGGCGTGCCTTCGGCGTCTTCCTCGACGAGGCGATCACCGGCCATTGGCTTGGCGTGGGCTAGGCCAACTGCCAGTGCCCAGGGCGAAACGAAGCCGGCGGCGGCGATCTTGATGACCTTGCGACGTGCGTCGCTTGGAGGGGGTTCGTCGTGGCAGGGGCAGGAACGTATGGATGGCATGGTTGTGGCTTTGGCACTGGGGGTCTGGCCCTGTCGGACGCTTGGGCGTGGTCGTATGCACAGCAGGTTGAAGAGGGCCTGCCCGCAGGTTGCCCCGCTGGTGCCCGCGACATCGAACAACAGGATTCACTGTAATCGGAATTCAGAGTTCTGTACTCGGTACTATCCCGGTTGTGATTCGCTGACGACTTCTTGCATGCTGCCCAAGGCTCGCGCAGGACCAGGTTTCAGGCACACCTCGGGCACCCGGTGCGTCAGAAATTGCAGCGAACCGAGCAGCAGCATCCCGCGTTCATTCGTGTTCGTGTGGAGCCGGATGTCGGGGAAACCTCGGTCGTGACGCGGCCCTTGCTGCGCTCCTCAGCGAGCGACCACGGCGACAATCACCGCCACCTGCAGGCGCGCGCCGGTCTGCCGGCCACCAAGCAGACGATGCGGCCGGCCGTCTGGGCGTTGGTCCTGGGCTGGATGTTTTTTGCGATCGGCCCTGGCGCGGTGATCGGTTACGACCTCTTCGGCGCGCCCGACGGGGGCATCGCCGCATGGAAGCTCGGCATCCCGTCGCTCTGGGCCTGGCAGATCATCTGGTGGGCGCTCGGCGTGTTCGTGATCTGGTGGCCGGCATGCGGCTTCGAAGTTGCCGACCTGGATGCGCAGGCGCAGGCTGCGGTGCAAACCTTGGCAGATCTGGTGCAGGAACGCATGAATTGCGCTCGCTTCGTGCAGCCCCGCGTCAGGCTGTTGGCCTCGGCCACCCTCACCATCAGGCGCAGGTCGACCAGATCGAAATGCATTGCCATGGGATCGGGGTGCAACAAAGTCGTGAGTCTATGCGCCGCGTGGGGGGCGAGGTGCGTTGGTGCAATGCCCGCCGTTCGCACGCATCGAAGAGCGGGTTCGCGAATCGCGAATTGCCGGCGCGGATTCAACAGGGCAAGCTCGCGCCATGAACGCTTCGTCCACTGCCACCTCGTTCGATCATTTGCGCGAGTGGATCGGCCGCACCGAGCGGCGCGTCGACACCGTCACCGCCGCGCCGCTCGCCGGCCTGGCCGCCACGCTGGACCGGGCCGACGCCGAACCCCTGCCCGGCACGCCAATCGCGCCACTGGCGCACTGGTTGTTCTTCCTGCCGGTGGCGCGCCAGAGCGAGATCGGTGCCGACGGCCACGCGCAGCGCGGCGGCTTCCTGCCGCCGGTGGCGCTGCCGCGCCGCATGTGGGCGGGCAGCAGGCTGACGTTCCACCACGCCCTGAACGTTGGCGACGAGATGCAGCGCACCTCGACGATCACCAAGGTCGATGCCAAGACGGGCCGCAGCGGCGCGCTCGTCTTTGTCACGGTGCGCCACGAGATCACCAGCGCGGCCGGCTTGGCGCTGACCGAAGAGCACGACATCGTTTACCGCGACCACCCGGTGCCAGGGGCAGCTGTTCCTGCGCCCTTGCAAGCCCCGACCGATGCGGCCTTCAGCCGCCGCATCACGCCCGACCCGGTGCTGCTGTTTCGCTACTCGGCGCTCACCTTCAACGGCCACCGCATTCACTACGACCGCCCGTATGCGACCGAGGTCGAAGGCTATCCGGGCCTGATCGTGCACGGCCCGCTGATCGCCACCTTGCTCATCGACCTGGTGCGCCGGGAATTGCCTGCGGCCCGCATCCGCAGCTTCGAATTCAAGGCTGCGAGCCCCTTGTTCGACACGCACCCGTTCAGCGTTTGTGGCCGGCAAGAAGCGAACGAAGCCGGTGGCAGCGTTGCCTTGTGGGCCTGCAACCATCAAGGCGCGCTGGCGATGCACGCGCGCGTCGAAATGGCCTGATCTCAATCCAGGAGAATGCGTGCGATGAAGACCACGACCACCGACCGCCAGCAAGACATTCGCGATGCGGTTCGCGCCCTTTGCGCCGAATTCCCCGACGCTTACCACCGCAAGATCGACGCGGCCCGCGGCTACCCCGAAGCCTTCGTCGATGCGTTGACGAAGGCCGGCTGGCTCGCCGCGATGATCCCCACCGACTACGGCGGCTCCGGCCTCGGCCTGACCGAGGCGAGCGTGGTGATGGAGGAGATCAATCGCTGCGGCGGCAACGCCGGCGCCTGCCACGGCCAGATGTACAACATGGGCACCTTGCTGCGGCACGGCTCGGACGCGCAAAAAAAGCACTACCTGCCGAGGATCGCCAGTGGCGAATGGCGACTGCAATCGATGGGCGTGACCGAGCCCAGCACCGGCACCGACACGACGAAGATCAAGACCACGGCCACGCGCAGCGCCAGCGGCGACCGCTACGTGGTGAACGGCCAGAAGGTCTGGATTTCGCGCGTGCAGCACTCCGATTGGATGATCCTGCTGGCCCGCACCACACCGCTGGTCGATGTGAAGAAAAAGTCCGAAGGCATGTCGATCTTCATGGTCGATCTGCGCCAGGCCGAGAAGACCGGCATGACGGTGCGGCCGATCCCGAACATGGTGAACCACGAGACCAACGAACTCTTTTTCGAGAACCTGGAGATTCCCGCCGAGAACCTGATCGGCCAGGAAGGCCAGGGCTTCAAGTACATCCTCGACGGCCTGAACGCCGAGCGCACCTTGATCGCTGCCGAGTGCATCGGCGACGGCCGCTGGTTCATCGACCGGGTGACGAAATACGCGAACGAGCGCGTCGTCTTCGGCCGTCCCATCGGCCAGAACCAGGGTGTGCAGTTCCCGATCGCCGAGAGCCACATCGAGGTCGAGGCGGCCGACCTGATGCGTTGGGAAGCCTGCCGGCTGTTCGATGCGCGTGAGCCCTGCGGCGCGCAGGCCAACATGGCGAAGTACCTCGCCGCGAAGGCAAGCTGGGAGGCTGCGAACGCTTGCATCCAGTTCCACGGCGGCTTCGGCTTCGCGAATGAATACGATGTCGAGCGCAAGTTCCGCGAGACGCGGCTGTACCAGGTGGCACCGATCTCGACCAACCTGATCCTGTCGTACGTGGCCGAGCACTTGCTCGGGCTTCCGAGGTCGTTCTAGTTTTTTTGCGATCAGGAGAGTAACGCCCGATGTACTCCGAGTCACCGATGCACGACCACGACAACGACCCCACCCAGGCCCTCGCCGAGTTCGCCGCAGCCCTGCGCTTCGACGCCATTCCCGACGCCGTGGTGCGCCGCACCGAAGACCTGTTCCTCGACTGGTTCGGCTCGGCGCTGGCTGGCAAGGGCGCGCGGCCGGTCGAGTCGATCGCGCGTTTCATCGAATCGATGGGGCCACCCGATGGCCCGAGCGAAGTGCTGATCCACCGCCGCGGCAGCAGCCCGCTGGTGGCGGCCGTCGCGAACGCCGCGGCCTCGCATTTCGCCGAGCAGGACGACGTTCACAACGGCTCGGTGTTCCACCCGGCGACCGTCGTGTTTCCGGCGGCGCTGGCAGTGGCGCAGGCGCTCGGC
>JANNEI010000501.1:0-2022 GCA_031378565.1 Burkholderiales bacterium | reverse complement strand
TGGAAATGGGCTTGTTCATCACGGGTCTCCTCGGTTCGCTCACAGTACCGTGAGTCTTTTCACTTTGTACGCCTTCAAGCTTACCGCGTGATGACTCATTTTTCACATCAGAAATTTACCTATCACGATACGATATGTACTTGGTGGCGATCGGCTGGATATATGTGGTGCTGATGATGTCGGTCGCCGAAGCCACCAGCACCAACGGCAGCGTGCTGGGTGCACTGGTCACCTTCGTGCTGTACGGCGTGTTGCCACTGGGAATCGTGATGTATCTGCTGCGAACCCCGGCTCGCAAGCGTGCCCGGCGCGCCGAGGCAGCCGCGCAGGCGCAAGACGCCTCAGATGCGCCGCCAGACGGTGGCCACCATGCGGCCGGTGACGCCGTCGCGCCGGTACGAAAAGAACCGTGAGCCGTCCTCCACCGTGCACCAGTTGCCACCGAACACGTCGACCACACCCACCGCATGCAGGCGGTCACGCGCCAGCTGCGGCAGGTTGGCAAGCCACTTCGGCGCACCGGGTCGAGAAAGCCGCATGAAGCGGTCCGGGTCTGGGCGGTCGCTGTCCGCATCGAAGGCAGCCAGCACATCGGCCCCCACCTCGAACCGGCGTGGGCCGATGCAGGCACCGAGCCAGGCCTGCACGTCGCCCGGCCCGCACACCGCGGCCTGGCACAGCGCCGCCACCGTGGCCTCGATCACGCCCCCCGCCAGACTGCGCCAGCCCGCGTGGGCAGCAGCCACCGCGCCGGGGGCTGCAAACAGCACCGGCAAGCAGTCGGCCACCTGTACCGTGCAGGCGATGCCGGGCTGCGTGGTCAGGCTTGCATCGGCAGTGTGGATGGGCGCATCGGCTGCACCGTCTGCCTGGGTCAGTCGCACCACGCGCGTGCCGTGAACCTGGTTCAGCCAGACCGGCGTGGCGGCAATCGCTTGGGCCAGCCGGACTTGATTGCGCTGCACGGCCTGTGGGTCGTCACCCAGGCCGGGCCGCATGTTCATGCTGTCGAACGGGGCGGCGCTGAACCCGCCGTGGCGCGTGGTCATCAATGCGCCGATGCCACGCGCGTGCCATGTCGGCAGCAGCCAGTCCGGATGCTGCGGCGCGCCCAATGTCAGGTCGCGTCGGGACAGGCCGACGGCTGCGTCTGCGCGAATGCGTCCAGCGCCATGCAGGCCGCGTGAATTCGCATCACGGTGGGCACGTGATCGAGCCGGCATTCCAGGCGCTGCGCATTGAAGATCTGCGGCACCAGGGTGATGTCGGCCAGCGTGGGCGTGTCGCCGTGGCAGAAGCGGCCGGTGGCGGGATGATTTTCCAGCTGCCGCTCGACGGCCGCCAGACCCGTTTCGACCCAGTGCCGGTACCAGCGGTTCTTGTCGTCCTCGCTCACCTTCAGGTCGTGCACCAGATAGCGCAGCACGCGCAGGTTGTTGAGTGGGTGGATCTCGCAGGCGATGTCGAGCGAGAGTGCACGGATGCGCGCACGCGCCAGCGAATTGCCGGGCAACAGCGCAGGCTCGGGGTGCGTTTCTTCCAGGTACTCGATGATCGCCAGCGACTGGCTGATGGTGGCGTCGCCGTCTTTCAGCAGCGGCACCAGTTGGCTCGCCGACAGCTCGCTGAAAGGCGGCAGTGCCTGCTCCTTCTTGAGCAGATGCACCGGCATGTAGTCGTAGCTCAAACCCTTGATGGCCAGCGCGATGCGCACCCGGTACGAGGCCGATGATCGAAAGTAGCTGTAGAGCTGCATGCCGTTCACCTCGCAATGATTTCAACGTCGAGCGTGCCGATGCCGCCGATGCGGGCGCGCAGCACATCGCCGGTCACCACCGCGGCCACGCCCTCTGGCGTGCCGGTGAAGATCAGGTCGCCCGGTGCCAGCTCCCACGCCGCCGACACGTGCGCGATCACCTCTGCCACGCTCCAGATCAGCTTGCCGATGCGGCTTGCCTGGCGCGGCGCCCCGTTCACCTCGAGCACGATGGCCGACTCGGCGTTGAGCGTGCAATCGGCGAC
>JANNEI010000399.1:0-5095 GCA_031378565.1 Burkholderiales bacterium | reverse complement strand
GGCGGCTGAGGCGGCCAGGAACGCGGCCTCGGCCAGCAGCTTGATCTGCAGCGGCATCAGGTCGCGGAAGATGCCCGACAGCGTGATCACCACATCGACGCGCGGTCGGCCCAGCTCGGCCAGCGGAATCAGCGTGGCACCGGCAATGCGGCCGTAGCTGTCGAAGCGCGGCAACGCGCCCATCAGCGCCAGCGCCTGCGCGATCGGCGCACCTTCGTTCTTCAGGTTGTCGCTGCCCCACAGCACCATCGCGATCGACTCGGGCAGCGGGTGGCCGTCGGCGATGTGGCGGTCCAGCAGAAGCTGCGCTTGCTTCGCACCGTCCCTGACCGCGAAGGCGCTCGGGATGCGGAACGGGTCGAAGCCGTGGATGTTGCGGCCGGTCGGCAGCACCGCCGGGGTGCGCAGGATGTCGCCGCCCGGTGCGGGGCGAATGTAGCGGCCGTCCAGCGCACGCAGCATGGCGCTCACTTCGGTGTCGACGGCCAGCATCGCGTTGGCGTCGGCCAGTTCCTGCATCAATGCCAGCGAAGCGGCGTCACGCGGAATGCGGCCGATGTCCAGCGCGTGTTCGGCACTGTGGCCGGCCACCAGCGCCTCGACCGCGTTGCGCTCGATTTGCCGGCCGTGCGAGGCGTCGGCCATCGCCAGCAGCATGTCGACGCGCTCGGCAGCGCTGGGCGCGCGCCCGGCCACGTGCAGGCCGTGCGGGATCAGCGTGTATTCCAGTTCCAGCATCTGCTCGGCCAGGCGCGCCACGCGTGCGTCGGCGTCGCCTCGGGCGGCGGCGTTCCACAGCGGTTCGGCCTCGGCCAGGTTGAGGTCGGCGGCCTGCGATTGCAGCAGCAGCGCGAGTTCGGCGCGATCGGCCGCCTGCGGCTCCAGCGCACGCCAGCGTTCGATCGAGGCCTTCAGGTCGTTGAGCCCGCGGTACAGCCCGGCCTGCGCCACCGGCGGTGTCAGGTAGCTGATCAGCGTGGCACCGGAGCGGCGCTTGGCGATCGCGCCTTCGGACGGGTTGTTGGAGGCGTAGAGATAGACGTTGGGCAGGTCGTCGATCAGCCGGTCCGGCCAGCAGGTGCCGCTCATGCCGCTTTGCTTGCCGGGCATGAATTCGAGCGCGCCGTGGGTGCCGAAGTGCAGCACCGCATGCGCCTTGAAGTCTTCGCGCAGGTAGCGATAGAAAGCCGAAAAGGCATGCGTGGGCGCGAGGCCTTTCTCGAACAGCAGGCGCATCGGATCGCCTTCGTAGCCGAACGACGGCTGCACGCTGACCAGCACGTTGCCGAACTGTTTGCCGAGCACGAAGATCGCGCTGCCGTTGCTGAGCTGGCGGCCCGGTGCCGGTCCCCACTGGGCCTCGATCTCGGTCAGCCAGCGTTCGCGCCGGACATGGTCGTCGGCCGGGAGCAGCGCATGCACGTTGGCATCTGCGCCGTGCTGCGCCGCATTGCCGTTGAGCACGCCGACGCGCAGTGCGTCGATGCTTTCGGGCAGGTCGATGGTGTAGCCCTGTGCCTGCATCGCGGTCAGCGTGTGGAACATCGATTCGAACACCGAGAGGTAGGCGGCGCTGCCGATGTTGCCCGCGTTCGGCGGGAAGTTGAAGATGACGATGGCCACCTTGCGCTCGGCCCGCTCGCTGCGTCGCAGCGCCACCAGCTTGCCGACGCGGGCCGCCAGCATGATGGCGCGCTCGGGGCACGAGTGCATGTCCTGGGCGCTGTCGGTGGCCTTGAAGGTGCATGCGTGATGGCAGCCGGCGCAGGTGACCCCGGCCGCCCCGGGGCGGCCGCCGAAGACGATCGGGCCGGTCGAGCCGTCGAGCTCGGGGATCGCGACCATGATGGTGCTTTCCACCGGCAGCAGGCCGCGGTCCGAGCCGCCCCACTGGTCGAGCGTCTGGAACTCCACCGGGTGCGCAGCCACGTAAGGCACGTCGAGCCTTGCGAGCACGTCCTCGGCAGCCTTGGCGTCGTTATAGGCGGGGCCGCCGACGAGTGAGAAGCCGGTCAGCGACACCACGGCGTCCACCGTCGCGTGACCGTCTTTCAAAAAGAACTTGTCGATGGCGGGGCGCGAGTCGAGCCCCGCGGAAAAGGCCGGCACCACGCGCAGGCCGCGCGCTTCCAGGGCCGCGATCACGCCGTCGTAGTGGCCGGCATTGCCGGACAGCAGGTAGGAGCGCAGCAACAGCACGCCGACCGTGCCCTTCACCTCACGGCCCGCCAGCGCCGGCAGGGCCGAGGCGTCTGCGTTGATCCGCCCCGGCATGCGCGGGTGGTAGACGCCGAGTTCGGGGTAGTCGACCGGCGGGGCCACCTTGGCCAGGCCGCGCAGTTCGCGGCGCGGGCCGTCGGCACCCCGGTCCACCACATGGCGAACCAGGTTCAACATGTTCTCGTCGGAGCCGCCGAGCCAGTACTGCAGCGTCATGAAATAGGCGCGCACGTCTTGCGCGGTGCCCGGGATGAAACGCAGCATCTGCGGAATGCGGCGCAGCATCTTCATTTGCGCTGCGCCCCCGGTCGAGGCCTTGTCCTTGCTGCCGCGCAGTTTTTTCAGCAAGGCCATCGGTCCGCTGGCCGGCTTGCCCATGTCGAAGTGACCGAGCTTGGTCAGCTTGACCACCTCGGTCGCCGACATCAGGCAGATCATCGCGTCGCAGTGGTCCCGGCGCGCCCGCAGGTCGTCCAGGATCGGCAGGAAATGGTCTTCGAGGAAGAGCATGCCCGCGACCACGATGTCGCCCTGGGCGATGTCGGCCCGGCAGCGTCGGGTGGCGGCCTCGTTGCCCGCGAATTCGGAAGCCGCATGCAGCGACAGGTGCAGGCCCGGCATGTCGCGCTGGAGGGCGGCGCGCGCGCGGTCGGTGGCGCTCGCCAGATGGGTGTCCATCGTGACGATCACCACGCGGATCGGCGTGTGAACGGCCGTTGACGTGGTGTCAGCGGCTGAAGTGCGCTTTTGCGTCATAGAGTGTCTCGACGGTGATCACCGGTACGCGCAGGCTTTGTGCGTACGCTTCGGTGTTGCGGCGTGCCTTGCCGCGCACGAAGAAGGGAATCTTTCGAAGCTCCTTCTCCGCATCAGGGGCCCACATGGCCGGGATCGCGGCCGGTGGGCTTTCTCCATTGTTGGTGTGTGCTGCCGCGACCGCGAGGTCGGCCGGCAGGTCGATCAGGTCGGCCGGTGCCTCGGCGCTGGCGGGCTTTGCCGCGTGACCGCCGAGGTGCGACGGTGCCGCGTCTTCGTGAAACTCGAAGTCGCCGCGGAACATGCCGATCAGGTGCTCTTCGAGGCCCATCATCAGCGGGTGGACCCAGGTGTCGAACAGCACGTTCGCGCCTTCGAAACCCATCTGGGGCGAATAGCGGGCCGGGAAGTCCTGCACGTGCACGGGTGCGGAAATCACCGCGCACGGCACACCCAGGCGCTTGGCGATGTGGCGTTCCATCTGCGTGCCGAGCACCAGTTCGGGTTGCAGCTCGGCGACCCTGGCCTCGACTTCCAGGTAGTCGTCGGTGATCAAGGCCTCGATGCCGTACAGCTTGGCGGCCTCGCGCACTTCGCGCGCGAATTCGCGGCTGTAGGTGCCGAGCCCGACGACCGTGAAGCCGAGCTCGGTGGCGGCCACGCGCGCAGCGGCAACCGCGTGGGTCGCATCGCCGAAGATGAAGACGCGCTTGCCGGTCAGGTAGGTCGAGTCGACCGAGCGCGCGTACCACGGCGAGCGTGAGTGGATGTCGGCCAGCGCCTGAGTCGGGTCGATGTTCGCGAGCGCTGCCACTTCGTTGACGAAGTCGCGCGTGGCGGCGGCACCGATGGGAATCGTCCGGGTCGACGGCTGGCCGAAGCTGCGCGACAGCCAACTGGCGGTCAGCGCGCCGACCTCGGGGTAGAGCACGACGTTGAAGTCGGCCTCGCCCAGATGCGACAGGTCATCGGCGGTGGCACCGAGCGGGGCCACGGTGTGCACGTCGACACCCATCTGGTCGAGCAACTGGGAAATCTCGCGCACGTCGTCGCGGTGCCGGAAGCCGAGTGCCGATGGGCCGAGAATGTTGCAGCGCGGGCGCTGCCCGGGTTGTCGTGGCTCGCGAACCGCACCTGGCAACGGCGCTGGCTTGGGTGCATGCGGGCCAGCCAGCGCGCGCACCATTTGATAGAACGTCTCTGACGCACCCCAGTTTTCCTTGCGCTGGTACGACGGCAGTTCGAGTGCCACCACCGGGATCGGCAGGTCGAGCGCCTTGGCCAAGCCGCCCGGGTCGTCCTGGATCAACTCAGCCGTGCACGACGCGCCGACCATCATCGCCTTCGGCTTGAAGCGCTCGTAGGCGTCGCGTGCGGCGTTCTTGAACAGCTCGGCCGTGTCGCCGCCCAGGTCGCGCGCCTGGAAGGTGGTGTAGGTCACAGGCGGGCGCTTCGGCAGCCGCTCGATCATCGTGAACAGCAGGTCCGCATAGGTGTCGCCCTGGGGCGCGTGCAGCACGTAGTGCACGTCTTTTAGCGCGGTCGCGACGCGCATCGCACCGACGTGCGGCGGGCCTTCGTAGGTCCAGAGCGTGAGCTGCATGGTCAGGTCGGCATTCAGGCCACGAGCTTCAAGCGACGCAACAGCGGCCGCGTGAACAACTCGGCCAGGTCGGCGGCCTGGTCGTAACCCTGGATCGGCGTGAACACCAGTTCGATCGACCACTTGGTCGTGAAGCCCTCAGCTTCCAGCGGGTTCGCCAGGCCGAGGCCGCAGACCACGATGTCGGGCTGCGCGGCGCGGCAGCGGTCGAGCTGCTTTTCCACGTGCTGCCCTTCCGACAAGACGGTGCCGGCGGGCAGCAATGCGAGTTCTTCGGCCAGGTGCTGCCGGTGCAGGTAGGGCGAGCCGACTTCGGTCAGTTGCATGCCGAGTTCACGCGCCAGAAAGCGGGCGATCGGAATCTCAAGCTGCGAGTCCGGAAAGAAAAACACCCGTTTGCCGGCAAGCTGGCTCTGGTGGCGCGCCAGGGCGTGGCCGGCGCGCTCGCGGCCGGGCGCGGTGGCCCGCTCGAACACGTCCGCGGCGATGCCGAAGGCGGTCGCGGCAGCTTGCAGC
>JANNEI010000394.1:0-13643 GCA_031378565.1 Burkholderiales bacterium | reverse complement strand
TCCGCCCCGCCCGCTGCCGGCGCGCCAACGCCGCGCGAAGGAGCCGTGTGATGCGCCGCGAACTCTCCGTCGTGCTCGACGAGCTGCGGGACGGCCTGGTCGCCAGCGCCGGGCGCGCCGGCATGCGCCTGACCGGCGTCGAGATGCGCCTGCCGATGGACCTGCTGGTGGTGCTGCAAGACGGCGGCGTCTCGCTGCTGGCCGACGTGGCGCGCAGCCGCGCCGACGACCCGTGGCGCGATGCGCACGCCTCGCAGCTGCACATCCGCTGGCAGGCGGTGGACGGCGAGGAAGGTCGATCGGCGTACCCGGCGATCGGGGTGCGGTCATGAAACCCATCCTGCCTCCGCTGATGCGCGATGCCGGCATGCAGTTCGACCTGTTCATCCAGGCGCTGACCGAGCAGCTCGACAAGGCGCAGGCGACGATGGCGTTGAAGGCGCGCGTCGGCAAGCTGCCGCTGACCTTTGCGGTGAAGGACGTGCAGCTCGACCTGCGCGCCTTCGTGCAGTTCATCGACGACGACCTGTTCGTGCGCCCCGCCGGGCCGGGCGAGAGCGAGGCCAGCACGATCAAGCTGTCGCTGACCACCATCACCCGCTCGATGGTCGAGGAGAACTCGGTCGACATCTCCACCGACGACCCGAAGTTTTCGCTGCGCGAGGCGCTGGGTGATGACTTCGACGAAGACCGCCGCCGCCTGGAGCGCATCGGCGTGCACACGGTAAAACAGCTGACCGAATTGCGCCAGAGCGCCGGTGCCGACGTGATCGAGCGGCTGGCGCGCCTGCCGGTGAACCGGCTGCAGCAGGCGCTGCTGCGCGCCGCCGCGCCACGCGCCTCGCAAGTGCGCCAGGGCAGATCGAACGGCAGCGCCCCGGCCGAGGACGACCCGACGCAGATCCGCATCCATTCGCCACTGTTGCGCAGCGGTGGGCGGCTGCCGCTGGTGCGCGCTGCCGGCGAGTTGGTGCCGGTGGTCGAGGCTGGCGACGGGCAGGTGCTGCTGCGCCCGCTGGCCTCGCAATTGGGGCTGGACGCGAGCATCGATTTCGGCGACGGCCAGATCGCCGAGATGGCGCTCAGCGACGGCGCGCGCGGCCGCTGGTTAGACGAGGTGGCAGCAGCATGAATTCGCCGCGCCCTCGTCGTCTGCTGCTGACCCTGCGCCTGGGCGAAATGCCCGAGCATGTGCCGAGCTACGCCTCGTGCCGGCACTACGGAGTGGCCGCGGCCGAGCGCATCGACGGCGGCGCGATCGACCGCCTGCTGCGCCACCACGGCGGTGCGCTGCGCTGCAGCCGGCTGCACAGCGCGCTGACCCCGCGCGCGGCCCGCCCGGGCGTCGTCGGGGCGCGTCGCTTCGACGACATCGAGCAGCTCAGCGGCGTGGCCCGCGTGCTGCGCGTCGAGGTGGCAGACGCTGCCGCGATGCCCCGGCTCGTCGACGCGCTGGCGCAGATCGACCGCGTCGAACGGGTCACGCCGGACCGCCTGTGCACCACCCCGTTCGACGCCACCTTGCGCCAATTGCGCCACCCAAGTCGCCCCAGCCACGGCGCAGCGTCCGAACAGGTGCTGTGGCGCGCCCGCGAAATCGTCCGCCTGCCGGCTGCGCTTGGCTACGAGCCGGGCCTGCCCTCGGTGCGCATCGGGCTGGCAGACACCGGCGTGATGGCAGGCCACGACGAGCTGGGCGAGCCGCGTGTGGTGGCCGGCTTCGACACAGTGGACCTGACGCGAGACGACGTCGGCAGCCTGGAGCTGCTCGGCGACTCGAGCAAGCTGGACGAACAGCCGGACGACGAGGTGGGCCACGGCACCGGCTGCGCCGGCATCCTGGTCGCGAGCGGGCGCGTGCTGCCGCCCGGGGCGGCGGGTGCCTGCGTGCTGGTGCCGGTGCGCGTGCTCGGTGCGGCGCGACAGGGCCAGGTGCGGGTGGGCATCGGTGCCCTCGCCAATATCGACAACGGCATGAAGCGGCTGATCGACCTCGGGGTGAAGGTGATCAACATGAGTTTCGGCACGCCCGAGTCGGCGCTGCGCGCGGGCGATGCGCTGCCGCACCTGGAGGTGGTTCGCTACGCGCTTGCGCGCGGCGTGCTGCTGGTGGCCGCCAGCGGAAATTCAGGCTTGGCAGAGCGCTATTACCCGGCCGCGCACGACGGCGTGATTGCCGTCGGCGCGATCGACGACGACCTGCGGCCCGCCAGTTTTTCCACCCGTGGCGACCACGTGGCCCTGTGTGCGCCGGGGCGCGAGGTGTGGACCTGCGGCCTGACGGGACTGGCACCGGTCAGCGGCACCAGCTTCGCCGCGCCCTTCGTTGCCGCGGCCTGCGCGCTGCTGGCGGCACGCGCCGAGCGCCGCGCCTGGCCGCTCGACCCGGAACTGGCAGCCGACGTGCTGCGCTCGACGACGCGCGCGTTTGCAGGCGGCGCGAATGGCGTCGGCAATGAAGCCTGCGGCAGCGGCGTGCTCGATGTCGCTGCCGCGCTGTACGCACTCGACCAACGCATCGACGACGCGCTGCAGGCGCGCGGTGAAGACTGAAGGAGCAACCCCATGGCCACCCGTCGCAATCCCGTCCCGCCGCCGAAGCGCAACCCCCGGAGCAATCCTCTGCGCCCTGCAAAGGCCTCGTTTTCCGCGCCTCGACCGGGCGCCCCACCGCCCGGCAGCCCGGCCGCCGCAACCCTGTCCCATCCGCTGGAGGTAACGCCATGAACCGCATCGTCCTGATCGACCTGAGTCAACGTGAACTGAACAAGCGGCGCGAGCTCGAACAGCGCGCCAGCCGGCTGGAAGCCGTCGAAAACACCAAGGGCACCAGCGGCGGCTTGACCGAAGCGCAGCAAAAGGAACTGGAGCAGCTCCGCAAGTTGCTCGACAGCGACGTGCCGGTCGACCCGCTGTACCAGACGGTGGCCGCGCACGTCGCGCGCAAACGCTGGGATCAAATCGTCAAAGTCGACGACTGCGTGGTCAAGATCGACGCATACGTGCTCAAGCACGGCCTGTTCTTTACGCAACGTGCCGCCAAGCCCATTGCGCTCAATGACGACGAGCGCGAGATCGCAGCCATCTGCGGCCTGTTGCAGATCGACAGCCTGATCGATCCGGGGCAAAAGGATTTCGTTCGCCGCATCGTCGCGGCGCAAGGCGAATACCGCCAGAACGAGGCGCTGTTCGACAAGGCATTCAGCGCGTTCTCGCAGCGCTTCGTGGTGCCGCTGGGCAGCCAGATCGACGCCGTCCCCGGGCTGCTGTCGGAAAACATCGTCGGCTGCATCGTGCCCGACAGCACGGTGAGCAGCCGCAAGACCAGCGCCGCGCTCGCCACCGCCGCCTCGACCACGCCAGCCGCGCCGATCCCGGCCCGCAGCGACGCCATTGCGGCGGTCAGTGCACGCGACATGGCGCAGGTGGTGCGCCGACTGGCGGCAGACAGCATCAGCGCGAACGACAAGTACCTGCCGAACCGCATGGAGAGTGCCTTCGAGCGCGCCACCGGCGTGACCGAGGGGGCGCCGCCGTCGGCGATCGAGATCGACCTGCCGGACCTGGAAGAGGTGGTCGACGACGAGATCATCAAGGAGAACCTGCTCGCGGTTCAGGCGATCTACTTCTCCTGCATGCTGGAGGAGACGCGCATCTTCCAGGTGGTCGAACGCATCGTCGAGCTGTTCCGCCAGGGCCTGCTGCCGCTCGGCAGGGGCGCCGTCGGAGACTACCTGTTCAACTACTACAAGAAGACCGCGGAGCGGATCACCGAGACCGAACGCCGCGACCTGTACCTGCGCCTGTTCGGCGCGCCGGGCGGCTCGGCGGTGGGGGTGGAGCCGAACCGCGAATTCAACGAGCTGTGGTTGCGCTTCATCTCGGCGGTGTCGAGCTTCGCGCGCCAGCAGACGGTGGAGCGGCTGCTGCGCAATGCGACGCCGATGTCGGTCTCGCAGGAACAGGTGCGCAAGGCCGGGCGCGACCTGGGTGCCAACCTGTCGCGCAACGGCTACGGCATCGCGCATTTCGCCGCCACCGATCTGCAGCAGTCGATCAGCGAGTTCAAGACCAACCTGTCGGACAACGAGCTGCGCAGTTCGTTCGGTGCACGCGACATGTGGCAGGTGATCGACTTCGTCAACGTCAACTACCTCGGCGGCGCGCGCAACACCTACCGCTACCGCACGCAGTCGCGGGCCGGCGCGATCATCATCCGCTGGATCGCCGAACGCGCCCAGGTGCTGGGCAACTCGAACGGCCCGGTGCTGTCGACGGACCAGCTGATCAACCCGCAGGTGCGTGCGGCCTTCGCAAGCGGCAACCCGATGAAGGATCCCAGCGACTGGGATCTCGTCAATGCCTGCGAGCAGTGGCTGGCGGTGGGCGGCGTGCAGGACCCGACGGTCGAGCAGTACGCGCAGCCGATCGAGTCGCCGACGATGACCAGCCTGCCGATGCCGCAGGCCGCCCGCGACGTGCTCGACCAGGTCGGCATCGCCTTGCCTGGCATGTGATCCCGCCGAACCGGCAGACCTTCTCCAGGAGCCAGCGATGAATGCCAACGACAACGCGACCATGTCGCGCCAGGTGACGAACCGGCTGCGCCATGCCGCGCAGGCGCTCGGCGTGCGCGACCCGATGCCGCTGATGCAGCCGCTGATCGACCGCACTTTCTACCTGCGGGGCGACGACGCTGCTTATGGCGACAACCAGCTCGCCCCGGGCGCGCTGCCGTTCGAGCCTTCGTTCTCGGAGGCCGAGCCGAACCAGTTGCGCTTCACCATCGAACCGCTCGGGCCGGGCGCTGCCCCGGTGTCGCGGCGCGACGAGGCCACGCGCGAGATGCGCCGGTTGGTCGGCCCGCTGTTCGGCAACGACGCGCTGCGCTGGTTCGACTCGCGCAGCGAGGAATGGCGCGGCTTCGGCGGGTTGGGCTGGATGCACTACGGGGCCTGGTTCGGCAGCGCCTTCGACGAAGACGGGCTCTACGCCGCAAAAATCTACTACGAGCTGCTGCCGTCGCAGATCGACGCGCTGTCGCCCGGCCTGGCGCGGCTGACCCGGCAGGCAATGGACCAGATGGGCACGCTGATGCCGATCTTCACGTCCATCGGCTGCAAGCGCGACGCCGGCAGCCAGCGCGTGACCTTCCTGCACCGCGGTCCGCTGGCGGTGTCGGCACTGGGGCCGTTGATGAACCGCCTGGGCATCGGCCACCAGCTGCCCGGCCTGATGCGCGTCGTCGGCGTGGCGCTGGGCGGGCGCTTCGAGCTGCCCGATGGCGGTGTGCTGGTGGGGCTGCGCGAGACGCCCGACGGGGTCGAGCTCAAGCTCGAGGTGCTGCTGGCGGCGCTGCCCGACCTGCCGGCGCGCTTCCTCGACCTGTTGCGCCTGGGCCTGGCCGAACGGCCGCGCCAGATCGCCGCGCTCGACCGCTGGCTCGGCGCGTTCGGCGTGGCCGACGCCGACGAGCCAGGCCAGTTCTCGGTGCTGTCGGTGCGCGTGACGCCGAAGTCGGCGGCGCGCATCAGCCTGTACGTGCGACCGATCGAGTTCGAGTTGCGCGGGCAGCTGGAAGAACAGCGCGCTGCCGTGATGTCTTGAAGGAGAACACCGTGAACACCGCCACCACTGCGGCCAACGCCGCCCGCGCCGCCGGGGTCAGCCCCGAGACGCTGAATGCAGCGCGCAGCGCGGTGCAGTCGCTGCTGCAAAGCAGCGACGCTTACGGGCAGCTCGACGAGCGCAAGCGCCGCGACCTGGCCAACGGCCTGGTGACGATCGCGACGCAACTGGTCGAACCTGGCGGCGTGCGCGTGCCGGCAACGGGAATGAAGGCCGGCGTGCGTGCGCTCGCAGAAGAGGGTGTTCGCCGCACCGGCGCAGGCAACAACACCGACGAGGACGGCAAGTTCAGCGCACAGGGTGCGCGCGAAGGCGCAGCCGTGGCCGGGGCGCTGCTGCAGGCGGTAAATTTTCCCGAGTTCGTCAGCGGCCTGATCGACGGCGTGTTCCATTCGATCGTCACCAGCTCGATCCAGCAGATGGAGGCCTACGCCAAGCTGGTCGCCGATGTGTCGAAAAGCCTGAACCAGTTTCGCGACGAGAACACCACGCCGAACCAGGGCCGCGACCACCTGGTCGAGCAGTTCCCCGACACCTTCGAGCTGACGATGGACACCGGTGAGTTCGGTGGTGGCTTCGGTGACTTCGGCGGCGACGGCGCGCAGCGCCCGGCCGGCCCGCGGGTGGCGCTGAAGAAGGACGTCGACGAGCGCGCCGCACTCCAGCGCATCAACCAGTCGCTGCCGGTCGATCCGCCGCTGACCCGGCTCGACGACGAACTGGTCGAAGCGGTGCTGGTGCCCGCCGCGCAGACGCAGATCGCGTCGAGCCGCCAGCAGTTGCTTGCCACGATGGTGTTACTGGGAATCAACCGCATCGTGGTCACCGACGGGAAGATCCAGGCCAAGGTGATGTACGACTTCCAGGCGCGTGACAACATGCAGTTTCGCAAGAGCGCACAGAAGTTCGACTACGACCAGAACCTGCGCAACACCAGCTCCGAGGGCACGTACGAGGGCAGCAGCCAGGACTCGTCGCGCGGTGCCCAGTACTCGAAGGACAGTGGCTACCAGGGTGCCAGCCGCGACGCGAGTTACTACTCGAAGGGCCAGTACAAGAACACCGCGCAGCCGGTGCTGAAGCTGGCGTCGGCCTCGCAGACCTCGGTGGATGCCAGCCTTCAGACCAAGGCCTCGCTGGCCGGCATGGTGGAAGTCAACTTCAAGAGCGACTACCTGCCGCTGGACAAGCTGGCGAATCCGGAGTCGATCGCGGCGATCCAGATGAACGCGCAGCCCGGCATGGTGAAGACGCTGGCCGGCCGGCCGCCGCGGCCCGCCGGAGCACCGGCACCGGCTCCGGGCGCGACCGCACCCGTGACGACCGGTTGAGCACGGGCACCTGCCATGGCTGCCGCCGCCCTCGTTGCCGCACCGCCCGACGCGCTGCCTGCCTGGCTGGACGATGCCACGCTGGCCGCGGTGCGGCCGCAGGTGCGCGCGCTGCTGGAAGGCTCGCCGGCATTCCGCGCCCTGCCGCGCGACAAGCAGATCGAGATGGCGCGCACGATGGTCCGCGTGGCCTCCTACATGAGCAACCCGCAGGGCCTGGCGCGCCAGGAGTTCGATCAACCGACGCTGGTCAAGGACGGTGCGCCGGTGCGCGCGCTGGCCGACGCGGTGGACCAGGCCAAGTCGAAGGCCTCGGACAAGATCGGCACCTTTGCGGGGGCCGACTTCCAGGCCGGCGCGTTGCGCCAGGGCACGCAGGCGTTCAAGGAACTGGTTGGCTCGGTGGACTTCCCGGCCTTCGTCGGCGGGCTGATCCAGAACGTGTTCCAAGCCATCGTCAACGCGTCGATCCAGCAGATGCAGGCCTATGCCGAGATGCTGAAGTCGGTGGCACAGACGGTGGACCAATTCGGGCAGGACAACATCTCGCTCAACAACGCGCGCGACTGGCTGGTCGAGCGCTTTCCGGGCCAGCTGGACCTGGACGAAAGCGGTGCCGGCGAGGAAGGCGGCGGCCCGCGCATCAAGGTCATCGGTGAAGACGAACAGCGCGTGCACGGCGAACTGAACACAACGCTGCAGCCGCAACAGCCGTTCACCGACATCTCCGACCCCGAGCAGGAGACGCGCCTGGTCAGCGCGGCGCGCTTGCAGATGGCGCGCAGCCGCCAGCAGCTGCTGGCCTCGATGGTGTTGCTGGGAATCAACCGCATCGTCGTCACCGACGGTGCCATCAACGCGAAGGTGGTGTTCGACCTGAAGGCGTCCGACCAGGCGCAGCGCGAGGCGCGCGCCTCGCTGTACGACAGCAAGTCGAGCTCGAACGTCAACAAGACGGCGGCCGGTGCGCATTTCGGCTGGGGTGCCGCAGCGTCGAGCAACGTCAACGAGCAGCGGCACCGCACCACGGTGTCGTCGTCGGTCGACGAGTCTTCGGAGTCGAAGGCCGAAGTCAAGGCCAAGCTGACCGGCGAGGTGCGCGTCAATTTCAAGAGCGACTACCTGCCGATGGAGAAGATGGCCACGCCGGGGATGATCGCGTCGATCCAGGGCAATGCGACGCCGTTCGACCCGAACACGCCGCCGCCGCGCGGGGGTGCGGGCGGCGGCTCGGCAGCACGGCAGCCGGGCGTTTGACGGAGGCCCGGTGGCCGCGCTGCCCGACTCCCGACGTGATGACGGCGCGTCGCTGTTCTCACTGTCGCTGGCGCTCGGCGGCGCGCTGGCGCTGCTGCGCGCGCATGAACAGCGCACGGCCCGTGCGCTGGCACTGGACGGCTACGACTTGCCCGATCTCGGCGAGCCGTCGCCGCAGCAGTTCGACGCCGCCACGCTGGCACCGCTGCCGCCGCTGTACCTGGCGTTCCAGCTCGATGCGGCGGGACTGTTGCGCACCGGCGAGCTGGTGGCCGGCCTGTTTGCCAGCGGCTCCATCAACGGGCCGTTGAAGGCCGGCGTGGGGCAGTCACTGCACGATTTCTGGCGCGCTCGCAACGAGCGGCTGAACGAGCAGGAACGCGCCCACCTGTTCGCGCAGGTGTTCGACGCCGCGAGCTTCGAGCCGCGCATGCGCAGGCTGTGCCAGGCGCTGGTGGCGCTGGCCGACAACGCCGGCATCGAAGACGTGCGCGAGAACGTCGGCCTCGAACATGCGGCCATGAATCTTGCCGAAGGCCTGTGGCCCAGCATCTCGGGCATGGTTGCCTTCGCGGCGCGCGACATCAACGAAGCGATCAACGTCGCGCTGCGCTTCCTGCGCGAGCGCAGCCTGCAGCAGGCTTTCGGCGTGCACGACCTGTGGTCCCTGGTGGCGACGACGAACCAGGCCCAGGGGCTGGGCGCGCAGGCCGCGCGCGACCATGTCGAGCAGGGCCGAAACGGCATGGCGGTGTTGCGCTGGCTGGCCGACAACGCATCGCGCGGCGGGCGGCTGGACCTGGCCGACGCACAGGCCGACAGCGTGATCGCCGCGGCCGAGCGCTGGCTGCTCTCGGCCGCGCCGGCACGGGCCGCCGCATGAAGTTCGACCGCGCCGAGGCGGCCGCGGTGGGTGCATCGCCGCCGCCCGAATGGCTGCGCGACGCGGTGCGCGAGTTGCTGCTGCGCGCACCGGGCTACGCGGTGCTCGACAGCGCATCGCGCACGAACCTGGCGCGCGCGATGGTGCAGGTGGGCAACATGGCGGCCGGGCTGGTCGCCGAGGAGCGCAGCGCGCAGGCCGAGATCGAGCAGCAGTCGAAGCCCGCTGCGACTCTGGAACGCAGTCGGCCAGCGCCTTTGGAACACGGTGCATCAGCGCCCCTGGCCCGGGCGCAGGAACAGCCGGGCTTCGGGGCTGCCGCCGACCGGATTGCCGACACCACCCGCAACGTGCTGAGCGCGGTGTCGTTCCCGCGTTTCGTCACCGACCTGGTGAACGGGGTGTTCCGCGCGATGCTGGATTCGAGTTCGCAGCAGATGCAGATGTACGTCAACCTGCTGAACTCGGTGTCGACCTCGCTCGAAGGCTTCGAGCGCTCACAGACCAGCGCCCCGCAGGTTCGCCAGTGGGTGGCCGACAAGTTTCCCGAGCAGATCGAGTACGACGTTCCCGAAATCGAGCCGGGCGAGACACCAGACCCTGACGACGTTCAGGAGGTGCGGCTGCGCTTGCGCGGCGGCGCGGCGATGCCCGACCCGGAGCAGATTCGCGGCACGCTCGGCCTGCAGCCCGAAGACGCGGTCGATGCCAGCAACCCGGAGCAGCTGGTGCCGCTGGCGCGCCGCACCATGGCACGCCAGCGCCAGTCGATGCTGGCCACGATGGTGCAGATGGGGATGCAGCGCATCGTCATCGACAGCGGGCGCATCAACGCGTCGATGCGCTTTCACATCGACACGCGCAGCGTCGCCAGTGAAGACCGCGGCTCGCAGTTCGGCATGCAGAACCGCGTCAAGGCAAGCGGCAGCTTTGGCGTCGGCCCGTGGGGTGCGAGCGCCGAGGTGGAGAACACGATCAGCTATGTGTCGACGCAGCGCTCGCAGGCCACCGAAGAAATCAACACCGATCTCGAACTGAACTCGTCGGTGGAGCTGAACTTCCGCACCGACTACCTGCCACTCAACCGCATGACCGCGCCGTCACAGGCCGACCGGATCCGCGGCGCGTCGCTGAACCCCGCAGCCGAAACCGACCCTGCTGTCGAACGCGGTGCTCGGCAGGCAGCCCAGCGCAAGGACGAGCAGCAAAGGCGCAGCGGCCTGCTGACGATGCCGGCGATGCCAGCGGCGAAGACCCCGCAACTGCCGCGCGCCGTGCAGCCGTCGAAAGAACAAGCGCAGCCAGAGGCGGAACAAGGCAAACCCGCGCCGGACGAGGCGCAACCCCCACCGAAGGAGCAGCAAATGCAAACGCAGACTTCGACCGCACAGCCCCAAAAGCCCGCGCCGGTTCAGTCCCCTCGCACGCTGGCACTCGCCGAGGCGCTCGACAAGCAGCACCGCCCACCGCCGCGCAGCCAGGCCAGCGATGCGCTGGGCAAGCAGGTTCTCGACCTGCTGTGGCGCTCGCTGGAGGAAGACGACGAGGCGGGCATCTGGCAGCGCATGAAGGAACTGCGCGCGCTGTTCGACGCGGTGCCCGACACCGAGGCCGGTGCCTTGCTGGCGCGCATCGGTGCCGGCGGCAAGCTGCAGCGCGACTTCGACTACCGGCTGCACAGCGCCTCGCGCCGCCGCTTGCGCGCCGGGCTGCGAGCGCGCGCGTCGCGCGGCGGCACGACCCAGCGCCTGCCGCTGCCGCCGATCCCGCCGCCGCCCTACATTCCGCCCCACGCGCAGCCGCCGTGGCTGCCACCGCCGATCCCCGCACCGCTCACGCCCGCCCCCACGGCAGCGCTGTCCCCGCAGTTCATCGTCGGCTGGAAGTGGTCGTCCGAGCGGCGGCGCATCGGCGCGTTGAGCAAGCTGTGGAGCCGTGCGCGCGGCCTGGGCAAGATCGGCAATGTCGCGAAGATGGTCGAGCCCTACTTCCAGCTGGAAGCGATTCCGCGCGTGCGCGCCGCGGTGCCGGGCAGCCGGGTGATCGAGACCAAGCTGCTGTTCCAAGGGTCTCAGCTGAGCGGCGAAATCGAAGCCGAGCTGGACCCGCTGCCGGCCACCGCCAAGTTCGAAATGGAAGACGGCGTGCCCACGATCAAGCTTTCAGCGAAGGGTCAGGTGTCGCGTTTCGAATTCGAGTTCGAGGTCGCTGCCGACGGTGTGCTCGGTGCGCTGCGCGGCCTGCTGCCGAACGGGCCCCCGCTGGCGCGCTTCGAGGCCAAGACGGTGGTCGAGTTGGGAAGCCACACGCTGGCGGGCGTGAACGCACGGTTGAGCGTCGAGTGCGAATTGATCGCGGCGATCGAGCTGCGCTGGTCCCTCGGCGGCATCCTGCGCGAGATGGCCAGCCAAGGCGCAAAAAGCGCGCTCCGCCGGCTGAAGGACTGGTTCCGCAGCCTGCTCGGGCGCGCCATCGGCCTGTGGGGCCGGCGCGTCTGGTGGCTGGTCGGCGCGGGCCTGTTGCTGTGGGTGCTGCTCGACGACGACGAACCGCCCGACGACGACCTCGAACGCTTCGACCCACAGGCTTGGCGCGACGCCCGCCGCTGGGCCGCCACGCAAGCCAGCCCGGAGATCCTGTTGGCCGCCATCGACGAAGCCGGCGACGCAGCGCAAGAGTCGTTCGGCACCGGCATGGCCGACACGCTGCGCCACCTGCAGACGCTGGGCAACCGCGCCTCGGAACAACTCGAAACGATGGCGGCCGGGCCTTACGGATCGGACAATGGGTTCAACAACCTGCCCGGCCTGTCCGATCCGTTCGAGCGCTGGTTCGTCTGGTCGCTCACCACGGACGCCTCACGCGACCGGCCGAGCAGCATCGAGATGGGCGTCGACAAGTGGCGCGAGCGCATGCGGCTGGTGCAGCGGGTGGCGATGGCGGGCCGCGCAGCACGCGCCAGCGGCCGCATGTCGCGCGAGGCCTGGAGCCAGCTGCTCGGCAAGATCAAGTGGCATTCCAATGCCGCCGGCATCGCCTGCGCCGTGCAGTTCCTGCGTGGCTGGCGGGACGACAACGACTTCAGGTTCATCGACGAAAACGGCAAGCGCCAGCACCACAATGGAAGCGCCCAACTCACCGATGCATTCAAGCTGCTCAAGGGCGACGGCCGCAACGACGACGAACGCAGCGAGCGCGTGCGGCGCATCGCCTGGATGATCCTGGCGGAGTGAGTCGCGCGGCCGAGGCCGCGGCGTCACGGCACCGCCAGCGCCTCGACCTGGATGCGCAGCACCACCTCCATCTTGAAGCCCCAGGCCTTGCCCACGTCGAGCCCGAAGTCGTCGCGGTTGAAACTCGCCGCCGCATCGGCACCGCACAACTCGCGCTTGAACAGCGGGTGCGGGATGCATTTGAGCGAGTTGATTTTCAGCACCACAGGTTGGGTGACGCCGTGCAGCGTGAGGTCGCCGACCACCTGCGTCGGCAGCCCGCCCGCGGCACCGTCGAAGCGGCCCTTGTAGGTGGCCTGCGGATACCTTTCGACATCGAAAAAGGCGTTGCCCCGGGCCCAGGCGTTGAGCTGGTCGTGGCCGAAATCGATGCTGGACAGATCGATGGCGATGTCGACACTGCCACTGCCGGCCGCCTTGTCCAGCACGACCGTGCCACTGCTCTTGTTCAACTTGCCTCGCCACACCGAGACGCCCCCCATGTGGTCGGCCTCGAAGCTCGGGAAGGTGTGGTCGGGATCGACCTTGTACGTGACCGGTGCCGCCCAGGCGGTTCCGGCCAGCGCGGCGGCGACGCAGGCCGACAGCCAGTGGATTCGCGTCACGGCGTTCATGCGTTCGGGGTTGCAGAAATTGAAGGGCATGCGGGGTCTCCGGTGGCTGAATGTCGAGAACGCGTGCGGCCGTCAGGGTGACGCTTGTCCGCGCTGTGCCATTGTGTGCGTCACGGCCTGCTCAACCCGCCCTGGCAGTCCACAGCCGCTGCTGCAACAGCGGGCTGACCCGATACCGCTCACTGCGCGTGGCCTCGTGCAAATGGTCGAGCACGCTCACCACGTGTTCGACGCCCAGCGCTTGCAGCCACTCGAACGGCCCGGCCGGCCAGTTGGTGCCGAGCTTCATCGCGGCGTCGGCGGCGGCCTCGTCGCACACGCCCTGGTGCACCGCGTCTGCGCCCTCGTTGACCAGCATGCAGACGGTTCGCGCGGCCCACAGCCCGGGCACGTCGCGCATTTCAATCGCCTGCCAGCCGCAGACACGCAGCGTGTCGATGGCGACCTGCCGGCAGCGTGCCGAGGTGGTGGTTGCGAACGCCACGCCCAGCGGCTGCAGCTTGTCGCTGAGCGTGACAGCGACCAGTGGCAGGTCGATCAGCATCAGTTCGCGCTCTTCGCCCTGCACGGCCACCTGAGCCGCGGTGCGGCCATCGGTGATGCGGATGTCGACATCGTCGACGCGCAGGCCGGCCCATTCTTCATGCGAGTCGCAGTCGAATGGAATGCCGCGCGCTTCGAGCCGCGCCCACAACAA
>JANNEI010000290.1:0-15844 GCA_031378565.1 Burkholderiales bacterium | reverse complement strand
GGTGGGTGACGTGGCGGTGATGCGCCGTGCGGCGGCGTGGACCGGCGGCATGCTGGCCGTGGCCCACATCGAGACAGCGGCCGACGCCTTGCGCCTGCCGGCCAATTGCCTGCCGGTGCTGCAAGCCCACCGCCTCGGGCCGGGACTGCTGGACGCCCCGATCGGACAGATCGATGCGCGCGCCGGTGCGGCTGCCGCGCGTTGCATCGAGCAGGCGGTGACGCTGGCACTGCGGCGTGAGGTGTCGGCCATTGTCACCGCGCCGATTCACAAAGAAGCCCTGGCCGCAGCGCACATCGCATTCCCGGGGCACACCGAGATGCTGCAGGCGCTGGCGGCGCTGCCGGGCCAGGCCGCGCCGGCGGTGCGCATGATGCTGGCCAACGAGGAGCTGCGCTGCGTGCTGGTGACGATCCACATGTCGCTGCGCCGGGCCATCGACGCCGTCACCTTCGACGCCGTGCTCGCCACGCTGCGCATCGCCCATCAGGCGGCGGCGGGGTGGGGCAAGGCGCGGCCACGCATCGCGGTGGCGGGCCTGAACCCGCATGCGGGCGAGGGGGGCCTGTTCGGAGAGGAAGAGATCACGATCATTGCGCCGGCCATCGAGGCGGCGCGCGCCGAGGGCATCGACGCGCACGGGCCGTTCGCCCCCGACACCGTCTTCATGCGGGCGCGAAACGCGGCCGATCACCCCGGCGAGTTCGACATCGTGGTGGCGATGACGCACGACCACGGCCTGATCCCCGTCAAGTACCTGGGCGTCGAACACGGCGTCAACGTCACGCTGGGCCTGCCGTTCGTGCGCACCAGCCCCGACCACGGGACGGCGTTCGACATTGCGGGCACCGGCCGGGCCGACCCCGCCAGCCTGGCGGCAGCAGTGACGATGGCCAGGCGCCTTGTCGGCGTCCCGCAACCGCGCGTCTAGTGTTGGGTCTGCGCCTTGAGTGCAGCGAGTTGCTTGCGCGCCCGCGCCGTGGCGCGTTCCATCAGGTAGGCGCTTTCGACCGCACGCATGCGACCGGTTTCGCACATGCGGGCCAGCATGCGCGAGGTGAGCGAGATGGTTTCCTGGTGCTTGCTACCGCGCGTGAAAACGAAAAAGCTGCGTGCCGGGCTGACGTAGCTCAGGCGCACTTTCTGCCACTCGTCCTTCAGGTGCATCTGGTAGGCGAAGCCCACGCGCACGTGGTCCATCAGGGCCGGGCCATGCGAGGCAATCGCCGGGTCGGCGGCCACCAGGTCGAGGTTGATGTCCAGCCCGAGCCCGAGCTCGGACGACGCCGAACCGCCGTCGGCACCGCGGTCGGTCTCGGTATCCGGCGCGTCGGCAGCGAGGTCGATGTCGAGCTTGCCTGCCCAGTCCACCGCAGCCTCGGCGACGAGGCCGACCTGCTGCGCCTCGGCGGCCGAGAAGCGTTGCTCGATCTGGGCTTCGGCCATCTCGGGCAGCGGGTCCGATCGCGACAGGTCTTCCTGGCCGGGGATCAGCGCCGCGAAAATGGCTTCGAGCTGCTTGACCATCATGTTGTGGTCGAGCTCGGTCATCGGTGGGGCCTTCAGCGACTCGGCATGCGAGGGCAGCAGCTTGCCGAAAAACTCCTTCTGCGCGGCGTCTGGCCAGCCGATCAGCTTCAAGCCCTCGTTCAAGTCCTTCATCAGCCCGGGCAGCTGGATCAGGAAGCGCTTGCGCATGGTCGGTGAACCCTTGGGCTGCACGCTCATCACCAACTCGACGCCGACCTGTCGGAAGCGCCTGGCCTGCGTCGCGTCCGATCCCTGGCGGCGCGACGTCAGCACCAGCGCCTGGCTCCAGACCTGCGACAGGAACTCGCGCAGGTAGCCGTGCATCGACACCTGCACCAGCGCCTGCTGCAGCTGAAGCATGTAGCGCTGCTGGATGCGCAGTTCCGATTCCTTGCCTTCGAGCAGGCTGGCCGCGCCGTTGCTTTTGACGTCGCTTTGCGTCTGTGCGGCAATGAAGGCTTCGAGCGCGCCGAGCTTGGCGCTGTAGATATCGACCTGATCGAAATCACCTTCGACGATTTCCTGCACCAGCTCGCGCACGCGGGCCAGAAACTGCTTGCCCGGGCCGTCATCGAAGTCGTCGAAGGCGCAGGCCAGCGAGGCAATGCGATTCACGAAGCGGCGCACCGGGTGGCGGCGCGACGAGAAGAAGCTGGCGTCCACCAGCGCCACCCGCAGCACCGGCAATTGCAGCCGCGCGATCTGGCGCGCCATCTGCGGCGGCACCCGGCTGTCCGACAGGATCTGGTCGAACAGGCTGCCGACCACGTCGATCACCATGTGGTCGAGCTTGCCGCTGGACGCCTGCATCAGCTCTTCACGGTGGGCGCGGATCAGGTTCACTGCCATCAGGCCGCTCATGTCCTCGCCGTAGCCCACGCGCATGCCGTCGCTGCCGGTCAGCGCGCTGCCCCCGGTCGTGTGGCCGCCACCCATGTTACCGGCGGGGCGACTTCCGGTGACCCCGAAGCGAGCGCCTGAACTGACACCCGCCGCATCACCGTGCCCGCGTCCCGAGCTGCCGAACCCGCCTGCCGAGCCAGCAGCCGATGCGGCGTGCAGATCGCCCGGGCGACTGGCCAGAAAAGTCAGTCGGCGCAGCAGGTTCATCAGCTCTGCGTCGGTGTTCGAGCCGGACGTGTACTCGCCGCCGCGTGACGACGTGCCGCGGCGCACCTGCGTACCCAGGCCGGCCGGCTCGGTGGGGGCATTGCCGTGGGTCGAGAACCCGCCCCGGCCGCCGGAGTGGCGTTGCCCGCCGCCGTCATGCCCCGGCGCACCACTCAGATCGGTGGGCTGGCCACTGGTCGAGCGAAAGTCTTCGCGCAGGCCGGCATAGCCCGAGGTGTACCCGGGCAGCAGGTTGCCCGGGCCTTCGACCGTCTTCAACGTCAGGCCCACCGGCTGCACGCCGCGCGCCTGCAGGTCGCGCACGATGGCGCTGTAGCACTCAGGCATCGAGTGCGCCATCGCCAGCCCGAAGTCGCGCGCCAGCAGCTTGCGGCCTTCGCGGTCGTCGGTCACGGCTTCGATCGCGCGGTAAGTCGCCATGCCGACGACATCGGGGCGCAGTGGGTTGCGGTCTTCATCGGCGCGGCCGATGCCGATCACGGCCCCCATGTAGGTGGCCAGTTCACGCAGCTCCGGCTCGCAGGCGTGCGAGATCTGCTGGCCGACACGCTCGGAGAACATGCGCTCTTCGATCTCGTGGTCTTCAACCAGGCTCAAGGACTGCCAGTCGGTGGCCGCCTGCTTGCGACGGCTGTCCTCGCGCGGGGCGGTCTCGGCGCGAACCTTGGTGGTCAGCACATCGTTGAAGGTCAGGCGCAGTGAACCCATCTTGCGCCGCAGCTCGATGTGCATGGCCAGCATCAGGTCACGGTCGGCGATCCGGGCGGCCGATTGCGACTGCGTTCCCATGCCCACAGCGACCCGCTCGGCAACGGCGGCTGCGGTGCTGGTGACATGGTGCAGCGCTGCCTCGAGGGCGGCTGAAAGTCGTGAATCGTCGGGATTCATCGGGTGTGTCGCAAAACCCTCATTCGCCGGAAATCGGGCGGCTGTTGGCGTGCCGCCGTGGATAAAGTATCGCTCCAAACGGCCCGAGGCCACGCGGCTTCACCACGCGGCCTCGGGCCTGGGTCGAGACGGGCGCCGCAGCCAGGCGGCGCCTGCGCAATCATTTCCTCAGCGAGTCGCGGATTTCACGCAACAGCATCACGTCTTCCGGTGTGGCTGCCGCCACCGGTGGTGCTTCACGCTTCAGGCGATTCATCTGCTTGATCATCAGGAAGATGATGAAGGCGAGGATCGCGAAATTGATCGCCACGGTGATGAAGTTGCCGTAGGCGAACACGGCACCGAGCTTCCTGGCCTCGACGAGGGTGCTGGCGGTCTGCCCGGCCAGCGGAATGAAGCGGTTCGAGAAGTCGAGACCGCCAAAAACCATGCCGACCAACGGCATGATCAGGTCGGCAATCATCGAATCGACGATCTTGCCGAAGGCACCGCCAATGATCACGCCGACGGCGAGGTCGACGACGTTGCCTTTCAGCGCGAACTCTTTGAACTCGGTGGCAAAGCTCATGGGTGAATCTCCTCGTGGGTTTGTTGTAAGAACATCCCGCCCAGCAGGCAACGCTGCAGGTGCGAGCCCCGCAGTATTGCCGCGGACAAGCGCAAGTCAATGCGTCTCAAACCGGCGAACCCCGGGGCGCACGAATGATTCACGTGGCTGTGGTGCGCCGGCCCCACGCGGTGTGACGTTGCGCATGTGACCCGCAGGGCAGAACGTCTTGACACGTCCGTTAGAATCGCGGGTTGACCCTGAGCAGACGTCTCGTCCCGAGGAAATTCATGAGTGAGCAGCAAGTCGATAGCGGCAAACGCACGTGGTTGATCACGTCGGCCTGTGCCGGCGCGGTGGGTGGCGTGGCCGTCGCCATTCCGTTCGTCAGCACGTTTCAGCCTTCTGAACGTGCGCGTGCCGCAGGGGCACCGGTCGAGGTGGACATCAGCGCCTTGAAGTCCGGCGAAAAGCTCACCGTCGAGTGGCGGGGCAAGCCGGTCTGGATCGTCAGGCGCACGCCCGAGCAACTGGCTGCGCTGCCGAAAGTCGATGCGCTGCTGGCCGACCCGACCTCGGCGCGCAAGCCCGATGAATTGACACCCGCCTACGCCCGCAACGAATACCGGTCGATCAAACCCGAGATATTGGTGACGGTCGGCATCTGCTCTCACCTGGGCTGCTCGCCTTCCGACAAGTTTGTGCCCGGCGCACAGCCGTCGCTGCCAGACGATTGGGCGGGCGGCTTTTTGTGTCCCTGCCACGGATCGACCTTCGACATGGCCGGCCGCGTCTATAAAAACAAGCCAGCCCCCGACAACCTCGAAGTGCCCCCGCACATGTATCTCTCCGACACCCGATTGATCATCGGCGAAGACAAGAAGGCCTGAGCCTCTGATCCCGGCAGTCACCGATTCAACGAGCAAACACCATGGCAACATTCAAGGAAGCGCCAGCCAACGCCACAGCGGCGCAGAAGCTGATGACGTGGGTGGACAACCGGTTCCCGGCCACCAAGCTCTACAACGAGCACCTGGCCGAATACTACGCACCGAAGAACTTCAACTTCTGGTACTTCTTCGGCTCGCTGGCGCTGCTGGTGCTGGTGATGCAGATCGTCACCGGCATCTTCCTGACGATGCATTACAAGCCCGATGCAGCGATGGCATTCGCCTCGGTCGAATACATCATGCGCGACGTGCCCTGGGGCTGGCTGGTGCGCTACATGCACTCCACCGGTGCCAGTGCGTTCTTCGTGGTCGTCTACATGCACATGTTCCGCGGCCTGATCTACGGCAGCTACCGCAAGCCGCGGGAACTGGTGTGGCTCTTCGGGTGCGGCATCTTCCTGTGCCTGATGGCCGAAGCCTTCATGGGCTACCTGCTGCCGTGGGGCCAGATGAGCTACTGGGGCGCGCAGGTGATCGTCAATCTGTTCGCCGCCGTGCCGCTGATCGGGCCTGACCTGGCGCTGTTGATCCGCGGCGACTACGTGGTGGGCGACGCCACGCTGAACCGCTTCTTCAGCTTCCACGTGATCGCCGTGCCGCTGGTGCTGCTGGGGCTGGTGGCAGCGCACATCATTGCGCTGCACGAAGTCGGCTCGAACAACCCCGACGGCGTCGAGATCAAGGCCAAAAAGGGTGCCGACGGCCGCCCGCTGGACGGCATTCCGTTCCACCCGTACTACACGGTGCACGACATCTTCGGCGTCAGCGTGTTCCTGATGATTTTCACGCTCATCATCTTCTTTGCGCCCGAGCTGGGCGGCTACTTCCTCGAGTACAACAACTTCATCCCGGCCGATCCGCTGAAGACGCCGGCGCACATCGCCCCGGTCTGGTACTTCACGCCGTACTACTCGATGCTGCGGGCCATCACCACGCAGATGATGTATGCGCTGATCGCCTGCGTGCTGGCCGGTGCTGTGCTCGGTGTGTTGAAGGCGAAGATGACCGCTCTGTTCAAGGCCGCGGTCGTGGTCGGCGCGTTGCTGCTGGTCGCCGGCATGTTGTCTTTCGACGCCAAGTTCTGGGGCGTGGTGGTGATGGGCGGCGCGGTCATCATCCTCTTCTTCCTGCCCTGGCTCGACCACAGCGAGGTCAAGTCGATCCGCTACCGCCCCGACTGGCACAAGTATCTGTACGGCATCTTCGTGGTCAATTTTGTGGTGCTCGGCTACCTGGGTGTGCAGCCTCCGTCGGCCATCGGCGAACGCGTGTCGCAGGTCGGAACTCTTTTCTACTTCGGCTTCTTCCTGCTGATGCCGTGGTGGAGCCGCCTCGGTCACTTCAAGGCCGTTCCCGACCGCGTGACCTTCGCCGCCCACTGATGTCGACATCCACGCCAACGCGAACCCGACAACCATGAAAAAACTGATTCTTTCCCTGTTGATGTCCTGCGGACTGGTCGCAGGAGTGGCGGCCAGTGAAGGCGGCATGCACTGGGACAAGTTCCCGGTCGACAAGATGGAAGACGTGGCAGCGCTGCAGAACGGTGCCAAGCTGTTCGTCAACTACTGCCTGAATTGCCATGCGGCGTCATACATGCGCTACAACCGGCTGCGCGACATCGGCCTGAGCGAGGACCAGATCAAGAAGAACCTGATGTTCGCGACCGAGAAGGTCGGCGACACCATGAAGGTTTCGCTGGACCCGAAGCAGGCCAAGGAGTGGCTCGGCGTCGTGCCGCCCGACCTGACCGTCATCGCCAGGTCGCGCGCCGGTGAAGGCGGCAGCGGTGCCGACTACCTGTACACCTACCTGCGCTCGTATTACCGCGAAGACGGCAAGGAAACCGGCTGGAACAACCTCGCCTACCCGAACACAGCCATGCCGCATGTGCTGTGGGAACTTCAGGGCCAGCGCACCGCGAAGTTCGTTGAAGAAAAAGACCCGCACGATGCGACCAAGCTCGTGCACCGGCACGCCGGCTACGAGCAGACCAGCCCCGGCGCAATGACGCCTCTGGAATACGACACGGCCGTGGCCGACCTGGTGGCTTACCTGCAGTGGATGGGCGAGCCCGCGCAGGGGCAGCGTGTGCGCCTGGGCGTTTGGGTGCTGATGTTCCTGGGGGTGTTCACCGTGATCGCGTGGCGCTTGAACGCATCGTTCTGGAAAGACATCAAGTAACGATTCGCCCGCTGACCGCCTGACCCTGGCGGTCGGCCGATGGCGCAGCGGGATGCCCCCACCGGGCAGAGCGCTGCGCTTCCTGTTTTTCGCTTTCTTTGAGGAGCCGACGCTCATGATGGTGCTTTATTCCGGAACGACCTGCCCCTACTCGCACCGTTGCCGTTTCGTGCTGTTCGAAAAGGGCATGGACTTCGAGATTCGCGATGTCGACCTGTTCGCCAAGCCTGAAGACATCGCGCTGATGAACCCGTACAACGAGGTGCCCATCCTGGTGGAGCGCGACCTCATCCTGTACGAGTCGCACATCATCAACGAGTACATCGACGAGCGCTTCCCGCACCCGCAGTTGATGCCGGGCGACCCGGTGGCACGTGCCCGCGTGCGCCTGTTCCTGCTGAACTTCGAGAAGGAACTGTTTGCCCACGTGAACGTGCTCGAGTCGCGCGGCGTCAAGGCCACCGACAAGCAGCTGGAGAAGGCGCGTGCGCAGATTCGCGACCGCCTCACGCAGCTGGCGCCGATCTTTTTGAAGAACAAGTACATGCTGGGCGATGATTTCTCGATGCTCGACGTGGCCATCGCCCCGCTGCTGTGGCGGCTGGACTACTACGGCATCGACATGTCCAAGAACGCCGTGCCGCTGCTCAAGTACGCCGAGCGAATTTTTTCGCGCCCGGCCTACATCGAGGCACTGACGCCGTCCGAAAAGGTGATGCGCAAGTAAGGCGCAGCCGGCCACCCGATGAGCACGCCTCCTCCGAGCATCGGCACGCCCGGCACGTCCACCCGGCCGTACCTGATCCGTGCGCTGCACGACTGGTGCACCGACAACGGGTTCACTCCGTACATCGCGGTGTTCGTCGATGCCAAGGTCACGGTTCCGATGGAGTACGTGAAGAACAACGAGATCGTGCTGAACGTCGGCTTCGAGGCCACCACCGCGCTCAAGCTCGGCAACGAGCAGATCGAGTTCAAGGCGCGTTTCGGCGGCAGTTCACGCGACATCTTCGTGCCGATCGACCATGTGATCGCGATTTACGCGCGTGAAAACGGCCAGGGCATGGCGTTCCCGGCACCCAGCGATGCGCCGGCCGGGATGAAGCCCACAGGCGTCGCGTCGGTGCCTGAAAAAAGCGTGAGCGGGCTGCGCCTGGCCAGCGACACCAGCGAAGGCGAGGCGATCTCGTCCCATTCGAACGACGACCTGCCGCCCGATGCGCCACCGCCCTCCGGCAACCGGCCTGCATTGAAACGGATCAAGTGAATCCGGTGCCCGTGGTGCCTCGGTTGCGCGCTTGAAGCCGCGTCGCAAGCGATAAAATCCAGACAACGCCCTTGTAGCTCAGTTGGTAGAGCAGCGGTTTTGTAAACCGAAGGTCCCGGGTTCGACTCCTGGCGGGGGCACCACACACGGCACCGCGCCGGCTCACGGGTGGTGCGGGCCGTGCACCTTGATGCGGATGGTGGTGTTGTCCCAGCCGCGCGCTTTCAGCGCCTCTTCGAGCCGCGGGACGCACTGCCTCAGCTTGGCAGCCACGGCGGCATTTGCCGCCAGCAAAGACCAACCCAACTCATCCACCGGGCCGGGTTGAACGTGCGGCACCATCGCGGCAGGCAGGCAGGCGCGAACCGCTTCGAAACGGGCCGCCGAGTCGCGCAGCCGCTCGCGCAGTTGGGCCAGCGGCGAGCTGCGCAGCAGCACCTTGTCGATGCGCATGGCGTCGGGCACGCTGGGCACCACGGGTGTGGGTGGTTTGAACGTCACGCCAGAAGTTTAGCGATTGGCCGGTGTGACCACCGAGCAGCCTGGCGCGAACCCGGGTGCTGCGTCTAAGCCGACCGCCTCGACACAGACCGGGAGCGTCACGCCGCAGCGGCTGTGGCTCCGCCACGGGCGGGTAAACTCAAGGGTTTTTGCGGAAGCGTGCAGCCTTGTAGCGGCGGCGCGCGGCCCAACATCTTTTGATTCGCGCTGGCTTGCGCGGTGTCGAGCCCGACGCCCCACGCCGCGCGCCCGAACCCAACCCAGACGCAGCATGTTGCCCAAGATTCTCACCTCGATTTTCGGTAGCCGCAACGAACGCCTGCTCAAGCAGTACCGCCGCGTCGTGCAGCAGATCAATGCGCTCGAGCCGCAGTTCGAGTCGCTCGACGACGCCGCGCTGCAAGCCAAGACCGACGAATTTCGCAAGCGCCACAGCGCCGGCGAAACGCTCGAAGCCCTGCTGCCCGAGGCCTTTGCCGTGGTCCGAGAAGCCGGCAAGCGTGCACTGAAGATGCGCCACTTCGACGTGCAGCTGATCGGCGGCATGGCGCTGAACGACGGCAAGATCGCCGAGATGCGCACCGGCGAAGGCAAGACGCTGATGGCCACGCTGCCGGTGTACTTGAACGCGCTCACGGGCAAGGGTGTCCACCTCGTCACCGTCAACGACTACCTCGTCAAGCGCGATGCCGCCTGGATGGGTCAGATCTACACCTTCCTCGGCCTGACCGTGGGCGTCAACGTGCCCAACATGACGCGCGAAGAGAAGCAAGCCGCGTACGCCGCCGACATCACCTACGGCACGAACAACGAGTTCGGCTTCGACTACCTGCGCGACAACATGGTGCAAAGCACCGCCGATCGGGTGGCACGCGGCCTCTCGTACGCCATCGTCGACGAGGTGGATTCGATCCTGATCGACGAAGCGCGCACGCCGCTGATCATCAGCGGCCAGGCCGAAGACCACACCGAGATGTACGTGCGCATCAACACGGTGGTGCCGCAGCTGAAGAAGCAGATCGGCGAACTCGACCTGCGCACCGGCGAAGGCGTGATCGAGCCGGGCGACTTCACGGTGGACGAGAAATCGCACCAGGTGTTCCTGACCGAAGACGGCCACGAGAACGCCGAGCGCATCCTGGGCGAAGCCGGGCTGCTGGTCGAAGGTGCCAGCCTGTACGACCCGGCCAACATCACGCTGATGCACCACGTGTACGCCGCGCTGCGCGCCAACCAGCTCTACAACCGCGACCAGCACTACGTGGTGCAGAGCGGCGAAGTGGTGATCGTCGACGAGTTCACCGGCCGCCTGATGACGGGCCGGCGCTGGTCGGACGGCCTGCACCAGGCCGTCGAAGCGAAGGAAGGCGTGCAGATCCAGAGCGAGAACCAGACGCTCGCCAGCATCACCTTCCAGAACTACTTCCGCATGTACGGCAAGCTGTCGGGCATGACCGGCACGGCCGACACCGAGGCGTATGAGTTCCAGGAAATCTACGGCCTGGAAACGGTGGTGATTCCGCCCAACATGCCGACCATCCGCAAGGACGAGCTCGACCTGGTCTACAAGAGCAACCGCGAAAAATTCGAGGCGGTGATCGAGGACATTCGTGATTGCCACCAGCGCGGCCAGCCGGTGCTGGTGGGCACGACCTCGATCGAGAACTCCGAGCTGATCTCGGGCATGCTGCAAAAAACCAAGCTGCCGCACGCGGTGCTGAACGCCAAGCAGCACGCCAAAGAGGCCGAGATCGTCGCGCAGGCGGGCCGGCCCGGAGTCATCACCATCGCCACCAACATGGCGGGCCGCGGCACTGACATCGTGCTGGGCGGCAGTGTCGAGAACCAGGTCAAGTTGATCGATGCCGACGAGGCCCTCGCCGATGCCGACAAGGCCGCCCGCGCCGAGCAGCTGCGCGGTGAATGGCAGGGCCTGCACGACAGCGTGAAAGCGCAGGGCGGGCTGCGCATCATCGCCACCGAGCGCCACGAATCGCGCCGCATCGACAACCAGTTGCGCGGGCGCTCCGGCCGCCAGGGCGACCCGGGTTCGTCGCGCTTCTATCTGTCGCTGGACGATTCGCTGATGCGCATCTTTGCTGGCGAACGCGTGCGCTCGATCATGGAGCGGCTGAAGATGCCCGACGGCGAAGCGATCGAAGCCGGCATCGTGACGCGCAGCATCGAAGGCGCGCAGCGCAAGGTCGAGGCGCGCAACTTCGATGTGCGCAAGCAATTGCTCGAGTACGACGACGTGAGCAACGACCAGCGCAAGGTGATCTACCAGCAGCGCAACGACATCCTCGAAGCCGAAAGCCTGAGCGCGCAAATCGCCAACCTGCGTTCCAGCACGATGAGCGACGTGGTGCGTACTTACGTGCCGGCAGAAAGCGTCGAGGAGCAATGGGACCTCGACGGCCTGGAGAAGGTGCTGCGCGACGAGTGGCAGCTCGACGTGCCGCTGAAGGCCGAGGTTGAAAAGAGCAGCTCGATCACCGACGACGAGATCGTGGAGCGGGTCGCGAAAGCGGCCGACGCGTCTTTCGACGTCAAGGTGGAGCGCGTCGGCCTGGAGCAGTTCACGCCGTTCATGCGGATGATGTTGCTGCAGTCGATCGACACCCACTGGCGCGAACACCTGGCCGCGCTCGACTACCTGCGCCAGGGCATCCACCTGCGCGGCTACGCGCAGAAGAACCCGAAGCAGGAATACAAGCGCGAGGCGTTCGAGCTGTTCAGCCAGATGCTCGATGTGGTGAAGATGGAAGTCACTCGCGTGCTGCTGACCGTGCGCATCCAGTCGCAGGAAGAAGTGGCGGCTGCTGCCGAAGCGATCGAAGAGCGCGCCGAGCGCATCAGCAACCTGACCTACACGCACCCGAACGAAGACGGCAGCGTGAGCGAGGACGCCGACCCGACGACGCTGGCCTCCGCGGTGCCGAAGGTGGGCCGCAACGACCCGTGCCCCTGCGGCAGCGGCAAGAAGTACAAGCTGTGCCACGGCAGGCTCGCCTGACCCAGCTTGGATAAGGACACCCTGCGTGCGGCCCCGCGCGCACTGCAGACCCCCCGCCTGCGGCTCGAAGCGCCCAGCATCGAGCATGCGCAGGCGCTGGCCGATTTCTTCAACGCCTCACTGCCGGCCTGGCCCTTCATCAGCTGGCCCAAGTTCACCCGCGACCTGGCTTGGGCCGAGAAATTCTGCACGCGTGGCCTGCAGTACGTGGACGACGGCGAGAACCTGATCTTCAACGTGTTTCGGCTCGGCGGCACCGAATGCATCGGCCGCATCGACCTGCACAGCTTCGACTTCGAGGCCCCGCGCTGCGAGGTCGGCTACGTCGGCGACCCCCGTCTGTCTGGCCACGGCCTGATGCGTGAGGCCACGCTGGCGGTGCTTGAGTTGGGTTTCGAACTGGGGCTGGAACGCGTCGAGGCGTTCAGCGACGTGCGCAACCAGCGCGCCGTGAAGTTCGCGCTCGGCCTCGGCTTCGAGCGCGAAGGCGTCGTGCGGCATCGCGAACGTGATCCGCAGGGCGCGTTGTGTGAGCAGGTGTTGCTGGCGCGCTTGCGCAGCGGCTGAGCACCGGCCGCGCTGCGGGTAAGTCCCGATTTAGAAAAACTTCACCGAAATAGAATGGCGCTCTGTTTTTTGAGCAGCGCTCCATGGCACGCCTCCAGTCCAGGCAGATTTCGCAGCTTCACCTGTACAGAGTGCTGCACGCGGTGCGCCTGGCACGCGAGCCACTGTCGCGTGCGCAGATCGCCGCAGTCACCGGGCTGAGCCAGCCGGCCGTGTCCTCGCTGACCCGCCGCCTGCTGGAAAGCGCGGCGCTGGTCGAGGCGGGTGCGCGACCCTCGCTGGGTGGCGGGCGGCGCGAGCGCGAGCTGGCCATCAACCCCGACCATGCCTGGGTCGTCGGCGTCAAGGTGGCGCTGCACCAGATCACGATTGCACTGAGCGATTTTGCCGGTGGCGTGCGCAACACCTTCAAGGTGCCGTTGTCCGCACCGCTGTCGGTGCCGCTCACGCAGGCAGCGCTGGTGCGCTTGCTGGCGCGCCAGATCGAGGCCTGCCTTGCCGGTGCGGGTGGCTCGGTGCGCCAGCGGCTGGCCGGCGTGGGCGTGGCGCTGCCGGGCTTCATCGATTCGATGCGCGGCGAGGTGCTGTGGTCGGCCGTGCTCAAGCCGTCCCGCCAGGGCGCAGCCGCGAACCTGGGCGAGGCGCTCACCGATGCGCTCGGCGTGCCAGTCTTCATCGAGAACGACGCCAACATGCTGGCCCTGGCCGAGCAGTGGTTCGGCCAGGCGGCGCGCATCGCCAACGTGGCGGTGATCACGCTCGAACACGGGTTGGGGCTGGGCCTGGTGATCAACGGCGAGCTGTACCGCGGGCATTCCGGCCTGGCCGCCGAGCTGGCGCACATCCAGATCGTGCCCGACGGGCTGGCCTGCCGCTGCGGCAAGCAGGGCTGCCTGGAAGCCTATGTGGCGCACTACGCCATCGTGCGCCAGGGCCAGCAGGCCGGGCTGATCCCGGGCAGCGATCCGATGCCGGCCGAAGGCGTGGTCGCGGCCCACAGCGAACTTGCCGACCTGGCCCGGGCGGGCAACGCGAAGGCGCGCAAGATCTTCGTGGACCAGGGCCGGTTGCTCGGTCAATGGATCGGCAACGTGGTCAACCTGCTGGCACCGCAACTGGTGTTGCTGGACGGGGTCGGCACCATCGCGGCCGACCTGTACGAGCCGGCGCTGCGTGCGGCGATGGCGCAGGCGATGGTGCTGCCGCACCGCAGCAGCGTTCAGCTCGTGGTGCGGCATCAGGGCGACGAGGTCTGGGCGCGCGGCGCGGCTTCGCTGGTGTTGCAGCGGCTGGACGAATCGGCCGACATCGTCGAGTCGGTGTCGCGCCATGGTTTCGAGAGCGAGAGTGTCGGGAGACGGCCCGACGCATGACCCCACACCCGCCGGCCTCCGTTTTTGCCGGCCCGGATTTTTCAACCACGAAGGAGACAGCATGAACATGAAACACAAACTGATCGCCGGCGCACTGCTGGCCAGCCTGGGCTCGCTGGCGATGGCGCAAACGCTGGTCGGCGTGAGCTGGTCCAACTTCCAGGAAGAGCGCTGGAAGACCGACGAGGCGGCCATCAAGGGCCAGCTCGCCAAGATCGGCGGCAGCTATGTGAGCGCCGACGCCGGCGGTTCGCCCGAGAAGCAACTGGCCGACATCGACGGCCTGATCGCCAAGGGCGCGAAGGCGTTGATCATCCTGGCGATGGACAAGGACGCCATCGTGCCGGCGCTGGCCAAGGCGAAGGCGAAGAACATTCCGGTGGTGGCCTACGACCGCCTGATCGAAGCGCCCGGCGTGTTCTACATCACCTTCGACAACAAGGAAGTCGGCCGCATGCAGGCGCGCGCCGTGCTGGCCGCCAAGCCCAAGGGCAACTACGTGATGATCAAGGGCTCGCCCACCGACCCGAACGCCGACTTCCTGCGCGCGGGTCAGCATGAGGTGCTGGCCGATGCGATCAAGAAGGGCGACATCAAGATCGTTGGCGAGGAATACACCGACGGCTGGAAGCCCGAGACCGCGCAGAAGAACATGGAGCAGATCCTGACCAAGAACGCGAACAAGGTTGACGCGGTCGTGGCCTCGAACGACGGCATGGCCGGCGGCGTGGTGGCGGCCTTGTCGGCGCGCGGCTTGAAGGGTGTGCCGGTGTCGGGCCAGGACGGCGACCACGCCGCGCTGAACCGCGTGGCGCTGGGCACGCAAACCGTGTCGGTCTGGAAAGACGCACGCGACCTCGGCCGCGAAGCCGCCACTGCCGCCGTTGCACTGGCCGGCGGCAAGAAGGTCGCCAACTCGGTGACCTGGGCCGAGGGCGAGAAGAAGGTGTCGATGAACGCGATGTTCCTGAAGGCGGTGCCGGTGACGCAGGCGAACCTCGACAGCGTCATCAAGGCCGGCCACATCAGCAAGGACGCGGCCTGCAAGGGCGTCGACAAGGCCAGCGGGCCGGCGGCCTGCAAGTAAGAGGCGTCTGACTCCCTCGCCCCAAAAGGGGCGAGGGAGCACCTGACGCCGAACCGAACAACTACCCCGTTCGGGCTGAGGTATCGAAGCCGCGCGCGAGCCTTCGATACCTCCGGCCGAACGGACAAACGGGCACAGGTCTGCACCATGCTGAACCAATTGCAAATCAGCGCGCTCGACCTGCGCCTGTCCATCATGGCCGGCGTGCTGGCGGTGATGGCGCTGGTCTTTCACGTGTTGACCGGCAGCTTCCTGACGCCGGAGAACCTCTACAACATCGCGCAGCAGACCGCCGTGGTCGGCATCGTGGCGGCGGCCGTGGCGCTGATCATCGTGGCGCGGCAGATCGACCTGTCCGTCGGCTCGGTGATGGGCGTGGTCGGCGTGCTGATCGCCTGGCTGATGTACACCAAAGGCTGGCACTGGATACCGGCTTCGCTGGCGGGGCTGGCGGTGTCGCTGCTGATCGCCACCTACCAGGGTTGGCTCATCTCGTACCTCGGCGTGCCGTCGTTCGTGGTCACCCTCGGCGGGTTGATGTCGTTTCGCGGCGCGGCTTTTCTGGTGGCCGACGGCAAGACGCAGCCGGTCAGCGACGCCACCTTCCTGATGATCGGCGGCGGGCTCGACGGCTCGCTCGGCCCCGCGCTGAGTTGGACGCTGGGCCTGTCGTTGTCGGCCCTGCTGGCGTGGAACGCCTTCTCGCGCCGACGCAGCGCGCAGCAGCACGGTTTTCCGCTGCGCCCGCTCTGGTTCGACGCCGGACTCAGCCTGTTCTTCATCGCGGTGTTGCTCGGCTTCGT
>JANNEI010000260.1:0-5991 GCA_031378565.1 Burkholderiales bacterium | reverse complement strand
GAGTGGCCGACGCTCATCACCTGGCTCTTGACGAACAGCGCGTGTTCGAAGGCGGGCGCGTTCGGCGTCGGCTCGTTGGCGGCGTAGTCGGCGTCCATGAACAGGTAGCTGCCGGCCTGCAATTCGCCGCACAGGCCGCTGGCGGCTTCGACCGCAAACGTGCCGGTGCCGGCACCGGTGATCAACGGGCAGTGGATGCCCGCGGCCGTGACCATGGCCTGCGCCGTGCGGGCACCGGTGACGGCATGGCGGATCGCCGCTTCACGATCGGCCGCCGTGCGCAAGTGCTGCGCCTTGCCGTGGTAGGCATGCAGCCCGGCAAAGCGCAGGCCCTGCGACACCACCTGGTGCGCCAGTCGCCCGGCCGCGATGGGTGCCACACCGCAGCGGCCCTGCCCCACATCGACTTCCACGAACACGTCCAGCGTACTGCCGGCCGCCGTCAGCGCCTGCGCCAGCCGCTCCACGCCGATCAGTGAATCGACCGCGATGGCCAGCGTGATGCGCCGCGCCAGTGCCGCCACCCGCGCCAGCTTCGCCGGGTCGATGATTTCGTTGCTGATGAAGATGTTGTCGACGCCGCTGTCGGCGTTCACCAGCGCCTCGGCCTCGGACACTTTTTGAACGCACACGCCCACCGCGCCAGCCGCCATTTGCAGCCGCGCAATCGCAGCGCTCTTGTGCATCTTGGCGTGCGGGCGCAGGCGCATCCTGTGCTGGCGCGCGAAGTCGGCCAGCGCGTTCAGGTTGCGCAGCATTGCGTCGAGGTCGATCACCAGCGCCGGTGTCGCGATCGCTGCCACGGCATCGCCGACGCGGGCCGCCGGGCGATTCATGCGGCCCGTCCCACCGCGTCGGGCCGGCCGCGCCGCTCAACCGCGGCTTCACCGTCGGTCGATTCGTCGAGCGAGTTGTCTTCGAGGTGGTAGGTGTCGCTCCAGCCCACCAGCGTCAGGCCGGCGTCGGCGTACAGCAGGCGGTTGATGCTGGCATTGCCCAGTTGCCACGAACGCGGCGCTTGCAGGTCGATGCGCGAGGCGGCTCGGTACAGGCAATCCATCACGCCGCCATGCGCCACCAGCGCGATGGTTTCGCCGGGGTGGGCAGCCGCCAGGCGGGTCGCCGTTGCCACGCTGCGCGCATAGAAATCGCGCAACGATTCGCCGCCCTCGGGCGCGAAGTCCGGGTCGCGCTTGCGCCAGCGCTCGCTCTGCTCGGGCCAGCGCGCGGCAATCTCGTTGAAGGTGAAGCCTTCGAAGATGCCGAAGCCGCGCTCGCGCAGGCCGATATCGGTGACGACGGGCCTGCCGCTGCCGCTGGCCACCGCCTGCGCGGTTTCGAAGGCACGCAACAGGTCGCTGGCGTACACCGCCGCGATGCCCTCTTCGGTCACCGCCAGCGCCAGCCGGTGCGCTTGCCAGCGGCCGGTGTCGTTGAGCGGAATGTCGAGCTGTCCCTGGATGCGCGTGTCCAGATTCCAAGCCGTTTCGCCGTGGCGGATGGCGAGGATGCGGGTGACGCTGTCGGTCACGTTCAGACACCCCAGACGATGTCGGCGTTTTCCTTGTGCGAGCGCTTCATCATTTCAACCAGCGGCCAGGCGCGCTGGCGCAGTGAAATGCGATCGGCTGCCGGCTGCGACTTCGGCTCGGCGGAGGGTGCCTCGCTGCGAGCGGCTTCCTCGATCGCGATGGCCTGCTCCAGTGCGGCCATTGCGGCAGGCATGTCAGCCACCTCGATGATGCCGGTGGCGGACGGCGGCTTGCCGATGATGCGCAGCGCGTGGTCGCCGTTGGCACCGAGCATGATGACGTCGCCGGCCGCTTTCGACTTGAACTTGTAGATCATCCAACCCACCTGCTGCATTGATGCGGTGGGAGGATTGTGCCCCTGCCACTGGCCGGCGTTTGCATCGGCTTGCAAGCCGATGTGCGCACTGCAAGCGGGGGCTGCGTGCCAGCACCGACGCCATTCGGTGGCCCTCACCCCACCCTCTCCCAGAGGCAGAGGGGGAAACACCAAGCCCTTCACGACTCAGCGCTTGACCAGGCGGATTCCCTGGCGCGCCACCGGCACGGCAGCAAAACGTCGCTCGAACTCGCTGGCTTCCAACGCGGGCGCGCACAGGAAACCCTGGAACTGGTCGCAGCCGGCCTGCGCCAGAAAGTGGCGCTGCGCTTCGGTCTCGACACCCTCGGCGATCACGTTCAGGTGCAGGGCGCGGCCCATGTTGATGACGGCCTGCACGATGCCGGCGTCGCTGGCATCGTCAGGCAGGCCGCTGATGAAGCTGCGGTCGATCTTCAGGCGGCCGATCGGAAAGCGTTTCAGGTAGCCCAGGCTGGAGTAGCCGGTGCCGAAGTCGTCGATGGCCAGCTTGACGCGCAGCGCGGCCAGCGCCTCCAGCCGGCGCAGCGCTTCGCGGGCGTCCTGGATCAGGATCGATTCGGTCAGCTCCAGCTCCAGCAGTTCCGGTGGCAGGCCCGACAGGGCGATGACCTCGGCCACACCTTCGACGAAATCGGCCTGCTGAAACTGCAGCGCCGACACGTTGACCGACGTCACCAGCTTGATGCCGCGCGCATGCCAGTCGGCGGCTTGCGCCGCTGCGGTGCGCATCACCCAGTCGCCGATGGCGACGATGAAGCCGCTTTCCTCGGCCACCGGAATGAACTCCCCCGGCGACACATCACCGAGTTCCGGGTCGCGCCAGCGGATCAGCGCTTCGGCACCGACCACCTCGCCGCTGCGCAGGTCGACCTGCGGCTGGTAGTGCAGCCGGAACCGGTTTGCCGCCAGCGCCTGGCGCATGGCGTGATCGAGCTTCATGCGCGAGCGCGGGTCGGCCTCGAGCGCACCGCCGCGGTGGCGATGAAAGCGGAAGCCGCTGCGCCCGTTGTCCTTCACGTCGTGCATGGCCGCATCGGCGTGACGCACCAGTTCGTCGGCGCTGGTGCCGTCCGCGGGATGCATCGCGATGCCCACGCTGGCGGTGACGGTAAAGTTCAGCCCGTCGAGCGTGAACGGGCGCTGCAAGGCGTTCAGGATGCGGCGCGCGGTGGCCTCGGCACCGCTCGGGTCGGCCTGGTGAACCAGCAGCACGAACTCGTCGCCACCCAGCCGCGCCACGCTGTCGACCTGGCGCAGGCAGGCCTTCAGGCGCTCGGCGACCTCGACCAGAACACGGTCGCCGAAAGCATGGCCGAGTGTGTCGTTGATGTGCTTGAAGCGGTCGAGGTTGAGCGCCAGCACCGCGAACGGGCCGCCGTCGCGCTGCGCCAGGGACAGCGCGAATTCGATGCGCTCGGTCAGCACGCGGCGGTTCGACAGGCCGGTCAGCGAGTCGGTGTGCGACAGGGTGTCGATGCGCTTCGACGCTTCGATCTGCTCGGTCAGGTCGCGGAACGAATACACGCGCCCGATCGGCCGGCCACGGCTGCACTGCGGCAAGGTCACCCGTTCGATGACCTTGCCGGAATGCAGCGTGAGGGTGTCGGTGGACTGCAGCATCGTCGCTTCGTCGATGCTGGCCAGCCGCCGCATGTAGTTGCCGGGCTCGACGACGCTGCGGCGCATCCAGGCCAGCACGGCGTCGTCGTCGCGGCGGGTCAGCACCTCGTCGGGCACGCCCCACAGGTCGGCGAACTTGCGGTTGAAGCTGCGGATGTTGCCCGCCAGGTCGGTCACCAGAATGCCGTCGGCGGTCGACTCGAGCGTCGCGCTCAGTTCGGCCAGCCGGTCTTCGAGTTCGTCCTCGATGCGTCGCTGTTCGCTGAGGTCGTGCACCACCACCATGAACAGGCGCCGATCGGCCGTGACCTGCACCGGGCTGACGCGGCGGATCACCGGCACGGTGCTGCCATCGAAGCGGCGCACCAGGGTTTTCGACTCGATGCTGTCGACCAGGCCCTCGGCCGCCTCGCCCCAGAAGAACAGGTCTTCGGGGGTGGCCGACAACTCCAGCACCTCTTTCTGGCACAGCGCCGAAGCCGCGATGCCCAGCAGGGTGCCGGCGGCCGGGTTGGCCGCCACCACCCGCAGCGTGGCCGCATCGACCAGCCACACCGCGTCGAGCACGCCCTCGATCAGGCCTTCGATCAGGCTCTCGGTCGTCGGGGGGTCGGACATCGGCCGCGCCAGCGTTGCCGCACTGGCGGCGCTGACGCGCAGCAGTTCGGCCAACTCGGGGCGCGACGGCGGCGTCATGCCATCGCCTCGGCGGGGGCCTCGCGGGCGGCTTCGAAAAAGTAGGCGGCACGCGGCCTGGGTGCCAGGTAGCCCAGCGTGTCCGGCGGCAACGCCATCGGCTTGATGCTGCGGCGAATGCCCAGGCCGGGCACCCGCTCCAGGTCGACGATCAGCGCGTCCTCGCGCGGCACGCCCAGCTCGTGCACCAGCACCCTCGGCTTCAGCGGGCGCGACGAATTGACACCCACGACCAGGGCAAAACGGTCGTTGGTGAGCTGCACCGCCGAGCCCGGTGGGTAGACGCCCATCATCTTGATGAAGGCACCGAGGATGGCGGTGTCGAACTTGTCCTTGCCCTGTGCAAACAGCAGCGCCACCGCTTCATGCGGCGTGATGGCACGCGAGGGGATGTGCGGGTTGCACAGGTTGTCGTAGCGGTTGACCAGGGCCACGATGCGCGCGCCGATCACCATCCGGTCGCTGTTCAGCTTGAGCGGGAAGCCGCTGCCGTCCGCGTGTTCGTGGTGCTGAGCCACCACCAGCAGCGCGGCCGAGCTGAGCCCCATCTTGCGGCCGTGCGCCACGCCGTGCGCCACGTGCTCTTCGTAGAAGCGGCCTTCCGACGCGCTGAAATGCTCGTCGCGGTGGCGAATGCGCTCGGGCAGGTCGAGCTTGCCGATGTCGTGCAGCATCGCCCCCATGCCCAGGTCCAGCATGTCGGTTTCGCTGAAGCCGAAGCTGCGGCCCATCAGCATCGAGATCACGGTCACATTCATCGCATGCGCGGCGGCCTTGTCGCCGGCCGCTTCGTTGAGCAGGCGGATGCACAGGTCGCGTTCGCCGAGCATCTTTTCAGCCAGTGCGCGGGTCAGTGCCTCGGCCTGCTCGCGAGCGCCCTGCGGCTTGGTGGGCACCATGTCGGTCAGCGTCTTGCACGCCTTGGCGGCTTCACCGAACTGGCGCTCGCACACCGCCTGGGCTTCGCGCTGGTCGGCCAGCGTCTCGCGGTGCACGCGATGGGCCTCGGCTTGCGGGGTTTCAGCAAGCGGCGGCACAGTGGTTGCATCGATTCCGTCCTGACCTGCGAGGGGCTCGTCGCCAGGCTCGGGGTCGCTCTGCTGCGGGTTCCAGCGCACCTTGAGCCGCAGCGTCTGCATGGTGGCAATCTGCGCGTCACCGCTGATCTTGAAGCTCGACAGCGGGAACGGGTGCGACAGCCAGCCGCCATCGAGATGGATGAGCATCCCGATGCGCAGGGCGTCGACGTCGATGGGTTCGGTGTTGGCGGGGTGTTTCATGGAGCGGTTGACCGTGCGTTGTGCACGGCGTCCTGCTGGTGTCTTCGGCAGCTTGCGGCGGCGACTTGAGCCGCGGGCTCGCGGGCCGCCCAGCGGCGAGGCCGCCTGCCGTCGTGCTGCCCGACCGCCCCGGCTACCGATCGATGCGCGTCGACAGCACGATGGCCGAGGTGGTGCGCTCGACGCCGTCGAGGTGGCCGATGCGGTCGATCAGCGCGTCGAGTTCGCCGATCGAGTGGGCCGCCACGATGGCGATCAGGTCGAACGGCCCGCTGACCGAATGCAGGACACGCAACTGCGCAATCTTGCGCAGCGCCACCTCGATGGCAGCGCTTTGCTTGGGGGCCAGCGTGATCAGCACGTGCGCACGCACCAGCGATGCTTCCATCTCGTCCGGCACGCTGATCGTGTAGCCCGCGATGACCCGCTGGCGCTGCAGCCGCTCCATGCGGCTTTGCACGGTGGTGCGCGACAGCTTCAGCTTGCGCGCCAACTCGGCCGTGGG
>JANNEI010000240.1:0-5028 GCA_031378565.1 Burkholderiales bacterium | reverse complement strand
GCACCATGCCGTGGGCGCGATCGACCACGCGCTCGACCACCTCGCTGTTGATGGATGCTGAGTAGCTGGGCCAGCCGCAGCCGGCGTCGAACTTGGTGTCGGCCTCGAACAGCGGCGTGCCGCAGCCGACGCAGTTGTACTGGCCGGCTTCCCAGTGGTCCCAGTACTTGCCGGTGAACGGGCGCTCGGTGGCTGCTTGCCGAGCCACCTGGTATTGCATCGGGTCGAGCTGGGCCTGCCACTCGGCATCGGTCTTCTGGATCTTGCGGTCGTCGGTTGAACTCATGATGAACAGGACACTTCAAGGTGTTGCGCCCAGTCGGGCGGGAAGCCGGCGTACGCCGAACGCTCGGGCTGTTCGTCGAACGGGCGCTGCAGAAGTTCCAGCAAGTTCTGCACTTCCGAAAAATCGCCCGCCCGGGCCTGCTGGATGGCCACGTCGGCCAGGTAGTTGCGCAGCACATATTTCGGGTTGACGAGGTTCATCGCCTGCGCACGGGCGCTGTCCACGCTGGACTCGGCAACGAGCCGCTGACGATACACAGCGGCCCAGGCATCGAAGGCATCGCGGTCGATGAACAGGTCGCGCACGCTGCTGTTCAACGCGCCCGGTGCGGAGTCGAAGCTGGACAGCCGGCGAAACGTGATGCCGTAATCGGTCTTGTCCTGAGCCATCAGCTTGAACAGGCCGTCGATCAGGTCGTGGTCACCGGCCTGTTCGGTCGCCAAACCCAGCTTGGCCCGCATGCGCGCAACGAATGCCGCCGGGTAGGCGGTCTTGTACGGCTCCAGCGCGGCCAGCGCGTCGTCGCTGTCGCCGATCAGCGGCAGCAAGGCTTGCGCCAGCGCGTGCAGGTTCCAGAACGCCACACCGGGTTGCCGCGCGAATGCATAGCGGCCCTGCTGGTCGGTGTGGTTGCAGATGTGGCCGGGGTCGAAGGCGTCGAGAAAACCGAACGGGCCGTAGTCGATCGTCAGGCCCAGGATCGACATGTTGTCGGTGTTCATCACCCCGTGGCAAAAGCCCACCGCCTGCCAGTGCGCCAGCAGTTCTGCGGTGCGCCGCGCCACGGCTTCCAGCAGGGCGGCATACGGCTTCGAGCTGTCGAGGCAGGCCGGGTAGTGGTGCGTGATCACGAAGTCGGCCAGCCGCTTCAGCTCTGCATGCTGGTCGCCGTGGGAGAAATGCTCGAAGTGACCGAAGCGGATGAAGCTGGGTGCCGCGCGCGTGACCACCGACGCCGTTTCCATTTCCTCACGCCGCACCGGCAACGACGATCCGGTGATGCACAGCGCGCGCGTGGTCGGAATGCCCAGCCCGTGCATCGCCTCCGAGCACAGGAACTCGCGGATCGACGAGCGCAGCACAGCGCGGCCATCGCCCATGCGCGAGTAGGGCGTCTGCCCCGCGCCCTTCAGTTGCAGTTCCATCGGCCCGGCGGGCGTGTCGATTTCACCCAGCCACAAGGCCCGGCCATCGCCCAGCTGACCGGCCCACACGCCGAACTGGTGCCCGCTGTAGACGCTGGCCAGCGGCTGCATCCCGGGCCACAGCGCATTGCCGCTGAACACCTGAAGCGCGTCGCTGTCGGAATCGCTCCAGTTCGTCGGCAGCCCCAGGTCGCGCGCGCAAGCCGGGCTGCGGGCCACCCAGTGCGGCGCGGGCATCGGCTGCGGCGACAACGGGGTGAAAAACGCAGCGCCGAGATCGCGGAAACGATTCGGCCAATTCAATGCGCGTGACGTGGCCGAATGCGGGCTGGATGGCAGGACTGCATGCATGGACAAGAGTGTATGCAAGCCGACGCGGGCACCGATGCTCAGGGACAAACCGGTTCGCGCGTCCGGCTTGAAGCGCCGCGCGCTGTCCCGGCGGCGACAACGATTTCGGGAAGTCCCTGAACCCCAACAAGGCCCGCTTCCAGTATGGTGCGCGCAGTTCGATTCACACGGAGACTCCCCATGGCTTTCACCCCCAAGACACTGGCTTTGAGCATCGCTTGCGCGCTGACTTTCGGCACCTCGATTGCGTTTGCCCAGACGGCACCGGCGAAGGCCGCACCTGCCGCGAAGGCGGGTGCCAAGCCGCTGGCCGGAGAAACCGTCAAGCTCGCCTGGATCGACCCGCTGTCGGGTCTGATGGCACCGGTGGGTTCCAACCAGCTGAAAAGCTTTCAGTTCTTTGCCGAGAAGTTCAGCGCCAGCAACCCTGCGGGGGTGAAGTTCGAGGTCATCGGCATCGACAACAAGCTCAGCCCGACCGAAAGCCTGAACGCGCTGAAATCGGCGCTCGACCAGGGCGTTCGCTACATCACCCAGGGCAACGGCTCGTCGGTGGCCGGGGCGCTGATCGAGGCGGTCAACAAGCACAACGAGCGCAACCCCGGCAAGGAAGTGATCTTCCTGAACTACGCGGCGGTCGACCCCGATTTCACCAACAGCAAGTGCAGCTACTGGCACTTCCGCTTCGACGCCGACACCTCGATGAAGATGGAGGCGATGACCACCTTCATGAAAGACCAGACCGACATCAAGAAGGTCTACCTGCTGAACCAGAACTACTCGCACGGACAACAGGTCGCGCGCTTCGCGAAGGAAAACCTGGGCCGCAAACGTGCCGACATCCAGATCGTCGGTGAAGACCTGCACCCGCTGGCGCAAGTGCGTGACTTCGCGCCCTACATCGCAAAAATCAAGGCCTCGGGTGCCGACACCGTGATCACCGGCAACTGGGGTTCCGACCTGTCGCTGCTGGTGAAAGCCGCCAATGAAGGCGGCTACAACGGCAAGTTCTTCACCTACTACACCGGCGTCACCGGCACGCCGACGGCACTGAGCACGGGCGGTGCCGGCCGCGTCTACCAGATCGCCTACAGCCACTACAACATGGGTGGCCAGATGCAGTCGTGGATGGGCGAGTTCAAGACCAAGTTCAACGACGACTTCTACACCGGCGCAGTGGTGGCGGTGTACAGCGCGCTGGGCGAGGCGATGGCCAAGGCCGGCTCGACCGATCCGGTCAAGGTGGCCGCTGCGCTCGAAGGCCTGAAGTTCAAGAGCTTCAACGGCGATGTCGAGATGCGCAAGACCGACCACCAGTTGCAGCAGCCGCTGTTCATGACGGTGTGGCAGAAAACCGATGCCAAGTTCCCGTACAGCCCGGAAAATACCGGCATGACCTTGGTGCCGGTAAAGACCTTCGAGTCGTACATTTCCAGCACGCCGACCAGTTGCCAGATGAAGCGTGCCTCGGGTGCGGGCTGACTCGCGCCGGCCTTGATCGCAGACGCCTGCGGCGGGGCCTCGCTCATCCCGCAAGGCTTGCCGATGGAAAGCCGCCTCCACGCTGACATGGGTGCGATGCACCCGCCCTGAAAGGCCGGCCACGATGGAGTTCTTCACCATCTCGATGCTCAACGGGCTGAGCTACGGCCTGTTGCTGTTCATGCTGAGTTCGGGCCTGACGCTGATCTTCAGCATGATGGGCGTGCTCAATTTCGCGCATGCCAGTTTCTACATGCTCGGTGCGTACGTGGGCTACAGCGTGGCCCGGCTGGTCGGGTTCTGGCCGGGGCTGATCCTGGCGCCCCTGGTGGTCGGCGCGCTGGGCGCAGCGTTTGAGCGGGTCTGCCTGCGCAAGGTCCACAAGTTCGGCCACGTGCCCGAGTTGCTGGTGACCTTCGGCCTGTCGTACGTGATTCTTGAGCTGGTGCAGCTGATCTGGGGTCGCACCGCGGTCGAGTTCCTGCCGCCCGAGGTGCTGCGCGGCCCTGCGTTCACCCTGGTTCAAAGCTCGGTCGATGGGCTGAGCCTGCTGTGGGGCGCGGCACCGGCGGCGCTTTGCCAGGCGGCGGATGCGTCGGTGCGCATCGTCTGTTCGCCGTTCCCGGCCACCCGCGGTTTCATGATGATGGTGGCGCTGCTGATGCTGGTGGCGCTGTGGCTGCTGCTGACGCGCACCCGCATCGGCCTCGTCATCCAGGCCGCCCTGACCCACCCGGACGCGGTGGAATCGCTGGGCCACAACGTGCCGCGGGTGTTCATGCTGGTGTTCGGGGCCGGGGCCGGCCTGGCAGGGCTGGCCGGCGTGATCGGCGGCAGCACTTTCGTGACCGAGCCGGCGATGGCGGGCACCGTCGGCTCGGTCATCTTCGTGGTGGTGGTGGTCGGCGGCATGGGGTCGCTGTCGGGGGCCTTCCTGGCGTCGATCCTGATCGGCGTGATCCAGACCTTTGCGGTGGCGGTTGACTACTCGCTCATCGCACTGGCACAGCAACTGGGCGTGTCGTTGAGTGCCGAAGCGATGCAGAACTCGATTCTGAAACTTACCGTGTCGCAAGTCGCACCGATTCTTCCGTACCTGTTCCTGGTGCTGATCCTGATCTTCAGGCCGAAGGGCCTGCTGGGCACGCGGGAAGACTGACCATGACCGCACACGCATTGCCCGCAAGCCGGTTCAACCTGAGCCGCGTCGTCGTCTGGGGCGGGTTCGCGCTGGTGCTGGTGATTGCGCCGCTGCTGTTCACGAGCAGCCTGTCGGCCACCATGCTCTCGCAAATGGGCATCGCCATCATTGCCTGCCTGTCGTTCAACATGCTGCTGGGTCAGGGCGGCATGCTCAGCTTCGGGCACGCGGTGTACACCGGCCTGGGTTCCTACATGGCCATCCACGCGCTGAACGCCGTCACCCGCGGGGCCTTGCCGATTCCAGTCAGCCTGGTGCCGCTGGTGGGCGGCCTGGCCGGCATGGGCTTCGCGGTGTTGTTGGGTTTCGTGACCACGAAGAAGTCGGGCACGCCGTTCGCGATGATCACGCTGGGCTTGGCCGAGCTGGTGTTCGCAATGTCGCTGATGTTCTCGGAGTTCTTCGGCGGCGAGGCGGGCGTGGCGGGCAACCGCGTCACCGGCCAGCCGGTGTTCGGCATCACCTTCGGCCCGCAGATTCAGGTGTACTACCTGATCGCGCTGTACACCTTCGTCTGCGTGGCCGCGATGTTCGCCTTCACGCGCACGCCGCTGGGCCGCATG
>JANNEI010000142.1:0-6091 GCA_031378565.1 Burkholderiales bacterium | reverse complement strand
GGCAGCAGCCCGCTGGTGGCGGCCGTCGCGAACGCCGCGGCCTCGCATTTCGCCGAGCAGGACGACGTTCACAACGGCTCGGTGTTCCACCCGGCGACCGTCGTGTTTCCGGCGGCGCTGGCAGTGGCGCAGGCGCTCGGCGCATCCGGGCGCGAGCTGATCGCGGCCAGCGTCGCCGGATACGAGGTCGGCATCCGCGTCGGCGAGTTCCTCGGCCGATCGCACTACCGCATCTTCCACACCACGGGCACGGCGGGCACCTTCGCGGCAGCGGCAGCCGTCGGGCGCTTGCTGGCACTCACGCCCGCGCAGATGCGCCACGCCTTCGGCTCGGCCGGCACGCAGTCGGCGGGGCTGTGGGAGTTCCTGCGCGACGCGGCCGACTCGAAACAGCTGCACACCGCGCACGCGGCCGGTGCCGGCCTGACAGCGGCCTACCTCGCGAAAGACGGTTTCACCGGCGCACAGCGCGTGCTGGACGGCCAGCAAGGACTGGCCGCCGGCACGTCGAGCGACGCCGATGCACGCAGGCTGGCCGACGGCCTGGGCATGCGCTGGGCGCTCACTGAGACCTCGTTCAAATTCCACGCCGCCTGCCGCCACACGCATCCGGCAGCCGACGCGCTGCGGCAGGTGATGACCACGCATCGACTGGCCGCCAGCGACATCGGCGCTGTCACCGCCCTCGTCCATCAGGCCGCGATCGACGTGCTCGGCCCGGTCACCGACCCACGGACCGTGCACCAGGCGAAGTTCTCGATGGGCACCGTCCTTGGCCTGATTGCGGTGTTCGGCCGCGCCGGGTTGACTGAGTTCGACGCGAACTTCCGCGACGCCGCGGTGCGCGCCGTGCACGACAAGACGAGGATGCTGCTCGACGGCGAGGTCGACACCGCCTACCCGGCGCGCTGGATCGGCAAGGTGGTCGTCGAGACCGTCGACGGGAGGCGACTCGAAGGCAAGGTGCTGGAACCGAAAGGCGACCCGGGCAACACACTGAGCCGCGCCGAGCTCGAAGACAAGGCGATGCAACTCGCGGTCTATCGGGAGGGCGCCACGCGCGAAGAAATGCAGTCCGTGATCGAACGCATCTGGTCGCTGGCCGATGCGCCGGTCGTCAACCGCTTTCTCGGTTGACGCCATGAGCTCGGGCGCGCCGCATCGGTCCTATCTGTTCGTACCCGGCAACAGACCCGAGCGCTTCGACAAGGCGCTGGCCAGTGGTGCCGATGCGGTGATCGTCGATCTCGAAGACGCAGTGCCGCCGGATCAGAAAGACGCCGCCCGCGCGATGGTCGCCGCATGGTTGAGCGCCGCCCGGCCGGTGGTCGTGCGCATCAACGCCGCCGACACGCCGTGGTTCGGCGCCGACGTGGCTCTGTGCCGCCAAGCCGGCGTGGCCGCGGTGATGCTCGCGAAGTCCGAACGCGTGGCCGACTTGGCGGCCATCGGCCGGGGCCTGCCTCTGATCCCGTTGATCGAATCGGCCGCCGGCTTCGACGCGCTGCGTGCCATCGCCGCAGCGCCGCATGTGCAGCGGCTCGCCTTCGGCGCGATCGACTTCCAGCTCGACCTGAACATGCGCGCCAACTTCGACGAGCTGCTCTTTTTCCGCTCGCAGTTCGTGCTGGTCTCGAAGCTCGCGAACCTTGCCGCCCCCATCGACAGCCCGAGCACCGTGATCGACGACCTGGCCGAAGTCGAGGCCGACGCGCAGCGCGCCCGCCGCCTTGGCTTCGGTGCCAAGCTGTGCATTCATCCGAAGCAGGTCGGCGCCGTGAACGCCAGTTTCAGCCCGAGTGCCGCCGAACTGGCCTGGGCCAGGCGCGTGATCGCGATCGCGGCGACGAGCCACGGTGCCGCCGTGGCGCTCGACGGCAAGATGATCGACAAGCCGGTGATCCTGCGCGCTCAGGCGGTTCTGGGCGAGCAACGGCCCTCTTCGGTCGACTGAACGGGCCTGCGCGTGCGCCTTGATCAGATTGAACTCGCGCCAGCAGGCGCACACCACGAAGCCTTCGGTTCACGCGCAGCGGCGACCCGGGGGTCCGCCAGCCAGTGCGGATGCCATACTTTGCAAGCTGACTTTCCACGCCGTGTTGCCTGACATCGATTCCCTTGCGCTGTTCGTGCGGGCCGCTGAACTGCGCAGCCTGACCAAAGCCGCCGAAGCCTCGTGCATTGGGCTGGCTGCCGCGAGCCGAAGGATTGCGCTGCTCGAGCATCGCTTCAAGACCGCCCTGTTCGAGCGCTCGCCGCGCGGCGTCGAACTGACGCCCGCCGGCACTTCGCTGCTGCCGCATGCGAAGGCGCTGCTGGTCGAGATCAACCAGATGCAAGCTGAGATGCGCGACCACGCCGACGGGAGCAAGGGCGCCCTGCGTATTTTGGCCAACACCTCGGTCATGACCGAATCGCTGCCGGACGATTTGGCGAGCTTCTCGCGCCTGAACCCCGACGTGCGGCTGGTGGTCGAAGAGCGCTGGAGCGCCGAGATCATTCACTCGCTGCTGGCGGCCGAAGGCGACATCGGGGTCGTCGTCGAGGGCCTGCGCACCGACGGGCTCGACACCTTCCCCTATTCCACAGATCGGCTCGCAGCGGTGATGCGAGACGACCATCCGCTGGCCGGCGTCGAAAGCCCGCAATTCGCCGATGTGGTGGACGACGACTTCATCGCGCTCGAGTCCGGCTCTTCGATGATGCGACTGCTGGCAGAACAGGCCGTGATTGGCGGCAAGACGCTGAAGCTGCGCGTACAGGTGCGCAGTTTCGAGGCCGTTTGCCGCATGGTGCAGGCCGGCCTCGGCACCGGATTGCTGCCGTACCAGGCGGCCGTCGCGCTGGGCCATGGCAAGGGTCTGGTGGTGCGGCCGTTCTGCGACGAGTGGGCGCTGCGACGGATGCTGGTCTGCGTGTTGAAGGGGCGGACGCCGAATACGTCGTTGGCCAAACTGGTCAGCCACTTGACCTCGCGGCGCCAGACAGAGGCCTGACGGTAGGCTGCAAGACTTGAACGGCTGCGGGAGCGAGCCGCGAGTCCTCATCGGGCCGGTTCGAGCGACGACGTTCGAGATTCAACAAGTCCGGATTGATCAAATCCGCATGGACGATAGAGCGGCCAGATTGAAGAATCGGGCTCACGGGAGGCCATCGTTGCGCCGCCCTGTTCATGACCCCGGGCCGGAGCCGAACCACACCATGCATCCCACTGACCTCGCCCTCTACCCCACCGCCATCGGCAACCACGAAGGCCGCCCGGTGTACGCGCACCTCATCGGCAACCAATGGGTGGCTGGCGGGCGCTCACCGCTGCCCGTCTCGGCCCCCGCAACCGGCCAGCCTCTCGCCTGGCTCGCGCGCGGCGACGCCGCCCAGATCGACGCTGCTGTCGCGGCAGCCGCAGCAGCATTGAAAGGGGACTGGGGGCGCCTCACGGCAACCGAGCGCGGCCGGATGATGCTGAGGTTCTCGGCACTCGTGCAGGACCACGTCGAGCGACTGGCATGGATCGAAGCCCACGACACCGGCAAGCCCATCTCGCAGGCGCGCGCCGACATGCGCGCGGTGGCGCGCTACTTCGAGTTCTACGGCGGCGCTGCCGACAAGGTTCATGGCGAGGTGATCCCGTACCTGAACGGCTACAACGTGACGGTGGTGCGCGAACCGCTCGGCGTCACGGCCCACATCACGCCGTGGAACTACCCGGCGCAGATGTTCGGCCGCACCTTGGCACCGGCGCTGGCGATGGGCAACGCCGCAGTCCTCAAGCCCGCCGAGGAGGCCTGCCTGGTGTGCCTGGAACTCGGCCAGCTGGCCATCGAGGCGGGCTTCCCTGCCGGTGCACTCAACATCGTGACCGGCCTGGGTGAGGAGGCGGGTGCCGCACTCGCGCGGCATCCCGGCATCAACTTCGTGTCGTTCACGGGCTCGCCCGAGGTCGGCCGGCTGGTGCAGCAAGCAGCCGCGATTCACCATGTGCCGGTCGTGCTTGAACTCGGCGGCAAGTCACCGCAGGTGGTATTCGCCGATGCCGACCTCGACCTCGCGGCAGCCACGGTCTGCAAGGCCATCACCCAGAACACCGGGCAGACCTGTTCCGCCGGCAGCCGGGTGTTGGTGCAGCGAACCGTCTTCGACGAATTCATCGCCAAGTTGGCGCGCCACTTCGACGCGCTGCGTATTGGCGCGCCCGAGGACGACGCCGACCTCGGCCCGGTCATCAATCAAACCCAGCAACGCCGCGTGCTCGATTTCATTGAGAACGCACACCGCGACGGTTTGAACGTGCTCGCGCAGGCGCGCCCCGCCGCGTCGCTGGCGACAGGCTTTTTCGTGCCGCCCACCGTGTTCGGTCCGGTCCCTGCGGACAACGCGCTCGTGTGCAGCGAAGTCTTCGGCCCGGTGCTTGCAGCCCAGGTGTTCGACACCGAGGACGAAGCAGTGGCACTTGCCAACGGCACCGAGTTCGGGCTCGTGGCGGGCGTTTGGACGCGCGACGGCGCGCGCCAGCAGCGCATGGCCAAGCGGATTGTCTCGGGCCAGGTGTTCATCAACTGCTACGGCGCCGGTGGCGGCGTCGAACTGCCCTTCGGTGGCACCAAGCGCAGTGGACACGGCCGCGAAAAGGGCCTGATGGCGCTGGAGGAAGTCAGCACCACCAAGACAGTCGTGAACTACCACGGCTAGCCCCGGCCATGACGAACAGCAAACCACTCGCAGGCATCCTCGTCGTCGCGCTCGAACAGGCGGTGGCAGCGCCGTATTGCTCCAGCCGGCTGGGCGACGCCGGCGCCCGCGTCATCAAGATCGAGCGACCCGAAGGCGACTTCGCGCGTGGCTACGACAGCGCCGTGTTCGGCGAATCGTCGTACTTCGTCTGGATCAATCGCGGCAAGGAATCGATCGTGCTCGACCTGCGCGGCGAAGCCGAAAAGGCCCGGCTGCACACCCTGATTGCCGAGGCGGACGTGTTCATCCAGAACCTGGCGCCGGGCGCCGCTGGCCGACTGGGCTTCGGCTCGGACGCGCTGCGCGCCACCCATTCGCGGCTCATCACCTGCGATATCTCGGGTTACGGCGAGTCGGGTCCGCTGCACCAGATGAAAGCCTACGACCTGCTGGTGCAGGCCGAGAGCGGCCTGGTGGCAGTCAGCGGTGCCCCGGGTGCCTGGGGCCGCATCGGCGTGTCCATCTGCGATATCACCGCCGGCATGAATGCGATCATCGGCGTGCAGCAAGCGCTGCTGCAACGCGAGCGCACTGGCAAGGGCAGCGGTATCAAGGTGTCGCTCTTCGACTCGGCCGCGGAGTTGATGTCGGTGCCCTACCTGCAGGCGCGTTACGGTGGGTCGGCTCCCGAGCGTGTCGGGCTCAAGCATCCGAGCATCACGCCGTACGGCGCGTTCACCTGCTCCGACGGCCGCGACGTGGTGCTGTCGATCCAGAACGAGCGCGAGTGGCTCAACTTCTGCCAGGTCGTGCTGGGGGATCCGGACAAGGCGACGGACCCGCGCTTCTCGAACAACCAGGCCCGAACGGCCAACCGGGTTGAACTCGAAGCTGCCATTCAGGCGGTGTTCGGCCGGCTCACCTATACACACGCCGTCGATCGTCTGACCGAGGCGCAGACCGCCTACGGTGCGATCAATTCGGTACACGACCTGATCGACCACCCGCAGTTGCGCACGCGCGCCATGCAGGTGAATGGGCGGCGTGCCCAGATTCCGGCAACGCCCTGTGCGACGGAATGGGACGAGCCGGAATTTGCACCCGCGCCGCAGATCGGCGAACACCACTGGCCCGAACCTCCGGGCAGCGTGTCGACTTGAAGAACATGACGACGATCCGGTTCGAACGGTTGCACTGGCCGTCGAGCGGGGCGTGATCGATGCGGCACTTGCTGCCCGGTTTTTCGAAGTTTTCAAGTGCGCGGGCCGCTGATGCACTGTGGCGGCGCCGGCAAGCCGCACGGCCCCTTGCCGGAGGCGCAAGCCCGGATTGCCGCAATCGAAATTGCCATCGGCGGGCGCGTTGGTCATAGTTCGGCGCCACCGCAAGTTGATCGGAAAGACCCAATGAACCCGCACGA
>JANNEI010000663.1:0-1536 GCA_031378565.1 Burkholderiales bacterium | reverse complement strand
CGGGCGCGTCGGCCAGCATCTGCTTGATGCCCTGGCGCACGATCTGGTGGTCGTCGCAGATCAGCACGCGGATCACGCTGCGCCCTCGGCGGCGGTCGGCGCTGTGGCCGTGACGGTGACCGGAAAGGGCATCGCCAGCCGCGCCACGGTGCCGTGGTTCGGCACGCTGTCGATGGTCAGCGTGCCGCCGAAATGCCCTGCCCGCTCGCGCAAGCCCATCACGCCAAAGCAGCGCCGGTGCTCGATGGCGGAGCGCTCGGCTCCGACGCCGTCGTCGCGCACTTCCAGGTGCAGCACCGGCAGCGGCGGGCCGTCGACATACAGGCGGATGCGCACGTGGCGGGCTCGGGCGTGACGGGCCACGTTGCTGAGCATCTCCTGGAAGATGCGGAACACCGCGATGGCCCAGCGCTCGCCCTCAGGGTCGGTGGGTGCCTGAGCATCGGCGCTGACGTGGAACTGGATGTCGGCCTCGATGTCGCGCCCGTCGGCGAATTCCTGCGCCTGCCATTCGAGCGCCGCCCACAGGCCCTGGTGGTCGAGGATGCTGGGCCGCAGGTCGGTGATGATGCGCCCGAGGTTGTCGACCGCGGTGTCGATCAGCCGGCCCATGCCTTCGCATTTGTATTGCAGCTCGGGGCGGTCCGCGACGCGCTTCTCCGTCCAGTTCACGTCCATCTTCAGCGCCACCAGCAGCGAACCGAGTTCGTCGTGGATGTCGCGCGCGATGCGGGTGCGCTCGTCTTCGCGCACCGATTCGAGGTAGGCCGACAGGTCGCGCAGCTGCGCCACCGCACTCGACAGTTCCTGCGTTCGCGCCTGCACCCGCTGCTCGAGTTCGGCGCCTGCCTGGCGCAGCGCCTCCTCGGCTGCCTTGCGCTCGGTGATGTCGACAAAGGTGGCCACCGCGCCCAGCACCACGCCGCCTTCGAGAATCGGGTACGACGAGTATTCGGCGCTGAACGAGGTGCCGTCGGCGCGCCACAGCACCTCGCTGTCGATGCGGCACGGCAGGCCCTGGCGAAAGGCGTTGAAGATCGGGCAATCGGACTCGGGGTAGTGGCTGCCGTCACCGTGGGTGTGGTGCATCAGGCCGTGCATGTTGCGGCCCAGCACCTGTTCGGTGCGCCAGCCGAGCAATTGCGCACCAGCCCGGTTGATGAAGGTGCATCGCCCGTCCAGGTCAATGCCGAAAATGCCTTCTCCGGTGGACTCCAGCAGCAGGTTCAGCCGGTTGTTCCAGGGCTGGCTGAGCTCGGGCGCGGCACCGACCTGAAAACTGGCCTCAACAGCGCAACAGCCAGGTTCGATGTTCATGCAGTGCCCACCTCGATGCGGACAGTTCCGCCTGCGGTGGAGTGCAAACGGCGTGCCACAGCCGGCGGACGCCGCGCTGCGCTGCATGGCGCAAGCGTCAACCCATCACGGCGCAGTCGCGTCCCCGGGTCTTGGCGCGGTACATCGCCTGGTCGGCGCGCTCGATGCACGCTTCGATCGCCTCGTCGTCGTCGCAGGCACTGAGCCCGGCCGAAAAGC
>JANNEI010000112.1:0-2129 GCA_031378565.1 Burkholderiales bacterium | reverse complement strand
CTGGCGTCGGCCTTCACGATGATGAACGGCTTCTCTTGAATGCCGTACTCCTTGTACTTGCGCCTGATCTTGCCGAGCAGCGCTTCGGCGTTCGTCTGCAAGCATTCGGCGCCGCTGCCGTCGGTGAAGTTGACCTCGCCGCAGTGCGCGAACATCGGGTTGATCAGCCAGGGGTCCATGCCCAGCAGCTTGGCGAACTTCTTCGCAATTTCTTCGTACGCCGCGAAGTGCTTGGTCTTGCGGCGCACCTTCCAGCCGGCGTGCAGCGGTGGCAACAGGTACTGCTCGTGCAGGTTCTCCAGCACCTTGGGAACGCCCGACGACAGGTCGTTGTTGAGCAGGATGGTGCAGGGGTCGAAGTCTTTCAGCCCGAGCCGTCCGCGCGTGCGGATCAACGGCTCCAGCGTCAGCGCGGTGCCGTCGGGCAACTCGATCGGCGTCGGCTTCTTGATGGTCTCGTCCAGCGTGCCCAGGCGCACGTTCAGGCCCGCCATGTGGAAAATCTGCATCAGCCGCGCCACGTTCGACAGGTAGAACGTGTTGCGTGTGTGCCGCTCGGGAATCAACAGCAGGTTCTTCGCCTCGGGGCAGATTTTCTCGATCGCCGCCATCGCCGCCTGCACTGCCAGCGGCAGCATCTCGGGTGTCAGGTTGTTGAAGCCGCCGGGGAACAGGTTGGTGTCGACCGGTGCCAGCTTGAAGCCCGCGTTGCGCACGTCCACCGAGGTGTAGAACGGCGGCGTGTGTTCCATCCACTCCAGCCGGAACCAGCGCTCGATGGCCGGCAGCGATTCCAGGATGCGCTGCTCCAGTTCATTGATCGGGCCGGTCAGCGCGGTGATGAGGTGAGGAACCATGGGGAGAGCCCGATTGTCGAGGGGGAGCGTGGGATTCTAGGGACATGGGGTTGTGGCGGGCTGAATCAAGCAACCCCCACCAGCAAGAAAAAGAACCACCAAAAGAAAAGGGCCACCCGAAGGTGGCCCGCTGAGTTCAGCAACGCGCCGGATTAATTGTGGTAGGCGGTCTCGCCGTGCGACGAGATGTCCAGGCCTTCGCGTTCCTCGTCTTCCGGAACCCGCAGACCGATCACCAGGTCGACGAGCTTGAAGGCCACCAGTGACACGACGCCCGACCAGACGACAGTCACGAGAACGGCCTGCAGTTGAATCCAGACCTGCGCACCGACACCGTTGGATGCCACCGTGGCGGTGACCCAATCGGTCACGATGCCGGGGCCGCCCAAGGCCTGGTTGTTGAACACGCCGGTCAGCAGCGCACCGACGATTCCGCCGACGCCGTGCACGCCGAACACGTCTAGCGAGTCGTCCGCACCGAGCATCTTCTTCAGGCCGTTGACACCCCACAGGCAGGCAAAGCCGGCGACGAAGCCGATCACCATCGCGCCCATCAGGCCGACGTTGCCGGCTGCCGGCGTGATCGCCACCAAACCGGCCACCGCACCCGATGCCGCACCCAGCATCGAAGCCTTGCCGCGCATCAACGCTTCACCCAGGCACCAGGCCAGCACCGCCGCCGACGTGGCCGAGAAGGTGTTCATGAAGGCCAGCACCGCGCTGTTGCCGGCTTCCAGGGCCGAACCTGCGTTGAAGCCGAACCAGCCCACCCACAGCATGGCGGCACCCACCATCGTCAGCGTCAGCGAGTGCGGCGTGAACGATTCCTTGCCGTAGCCGACCCGCTTGCCGATCATGTAGGCACCCACCAGGCCGGCCATCGCCGCGTTGATGTGCACCACCGTGCCGCCAGCGAAGTCGAGCGCACCCCACTGCCACAGCATGCCGGCCTTGCTGTTCATCTCGTCCACCACCTTGGCGGAGCTGTAGGCGTCGGGGCCCATCCAGTACCACACCATGTGCGCGATCGGCGCGTAGCTGAAGGTGAACCACAGCGCCATGAACATCAGCACCGCCGAGAACTTGATGCGCTCGGCGAAGGCCCCGACGATCAGGCAGCAGGTGATGCCTGCGAACGTGGCCTGGAACGCGGCAAACAGCAGTTCCGGGATGTAGACGCCCTTGCTGAAGGTGGCCGCCATCGCGAAGGTGCCGGTGGCCGGGTCGAACAGACCTTTCATGAACAGCCGGTCCAGTCCGCCGACGAACTTG
>JANNEI010000074.1:0-6290 GCA_031378565.1 Burkholderiales bacterium | reverse complement strand
CGTCACGCCCGAACTGGCCATCCTGGCCGGTGGCGTGGTGGCGGCGGTGCTGGGCCTGCTGTTCGGCGTGCTGTCGATCCGCCGTGCCGGCATCTACCTGACGATGATCACGCTGGCGCTCGCGCAACTGGTGTTCTTCTTTGCCGTGCAACTGCCGTTCACCGGCGGAGAAGACGGGTTGCAGGGCGTGCCGCGCGGCAAGCTGTTCGGGTTGATCGACCTGGCCGACAACACGACGATGTACTTCTTCGTGTTCGCGGTGTTCGGTGCCGGCTTCTGGCTGATCCACCGCACGGTTCATTCGCCGTTCGGCCAGGTGCTGAAGGCGATCCGCAAGAACGAGCCGCGCGCCATCTCTCTCGGCTACGACGTCGCCCGCTACAAGCTCGTGGCCTTCGTGCTGTCGGCGTTCCTGGCCGGTGTGGCCGGCGGCATGAAGTCGCTGGTGTTCCAGCTCGCGTCGCTGACCGACGTGCACTGGCACATGTCGGGCGAGGTGGTGCTGATGACCTTGCTGGGCGGCCTGGGCACGCTGTTCGGGCCGGCCGTGGGAGCCTTCACGATCGTCATGCTGGAGAACGAACTGGCCGACAAGGTCGGGCCGTGGGTCACCGTGATCATGGGTGTGATCTTCGTCGTCTGCGTGCTGGCGTTCCGCCGCGGGCTGGTCGGCGAACTGCTGGCGAAGTTGGGTCAAATCAGCGGCAACAAGGCCCCGCCGCAAGGCCACTGAGTTCATCACTGCCCCAAAAAAACTGATGAGTCAGAGTGGGGTCGAAGGCCTCAGCCCGACAGCAGCGATGGTGCGGCCGCAACCTGTCACTCATCGGCAAGGTCTTTGTAGAAAAACGTCGTGGCGCAGAACTCACCGCCGGGCATCAGCGCGTATTTCGGCACCACGCCCACGCGCTGCCAGCCGGCGCGTTCATACAGCCGCTCGGCATCGCCACCGGTCACCGTGTCCAGCACCAGCACCGACTTGCCTTCTTCGCGCGCAGCATCGTCGATGGCACACATCAACTGTTGCGCAACGCCGCGGCGGCGTACGTTGCGGTGCACCAGCATCTTGGCGATGTCGCCGCGGTGCGGCTGGTTGTCGGGCATGGACATGATCATCTGCACCGTGCCGACGATCCGGCCCGCGTGATCCTCGGCAACAAGAAGCACTCGCTCGCCGTTCGCCACGCCGTCGAGCACGCCGCGCCAGAACGCCAGCGCCCTGTCGTGCGGCAGCGGCAGCATGAAGCTGACCGAGGCACCACCCTCGACGCAGTCGATCAGCACGTCGGCCAGCGCCTGGGCCAGCGCATCGGCACGGGCCGCCGCTTCGGCAGCCACGATGCGTCGCACCGTGAGTTTCTCGGTCATGCGTTTCTCCTGGCTGGGGTGACGGGCAGGGTGGCCCGCGCGACGATGTGGCGCGCCGGTTTTCGGCTTCAGCATCCGAGGCCGGGGCGAATCAAAGCGCCGCTGCGTCGCCGGGCGTGATGTACGAGCGAACCTTTGCTGCGAATGACGCCACGTCGATCGGCTTGGCGATGTAGCCGTCGCAGCCTGCCGTGCGCATCCGGTCTTCGTCGCCATTCATCGCGTAGGCCGTGAAGGCCACGACGACGATGTGCCGGGTTGCCGGGTCGGCCTTCAGCCGGCGCGTCAGCTCAAGCCCGTCCACGCCCGACATCTGTATGTCCATCAGGATCAGGTCCGGGCGAAACGTGTCGATCTTCGCGGCGGCAGCGCCGGCGTCGGCCGCAGACTCGACCGCAAACCGGGCTTCGTCGAGCACGAACCTCGCCAGATCGATATTCAACGGGTTGTCGTCCACGATCAGGACGCGCGGCTCCTTCATTGCGTGCTGGCCGTCGTCGGCAAGGCGACTGCCGGATGCCAGCGACGCAGTGCGTCCAGTGTGGCGTCCAGCGTGCCGCCGCCCTTGCTCAGCACGGCGCGTGCCGACCGGCTCAGGTCGGCGTATTCGGCGTCGGTCAGGAGCAGGCTGGTCCAGATGAACACCGGCGTGTCGCGCCAGACCGGCAGGTGCCGCAGCGCCTCAAGAACGGCAAAGCCATCGAACTGCGGCATCACCAGGTCCAGCACGATGGCGTCGGGCCGGTGTCGGTCGATTTCGTCCAGCGCCTGGCGACCGTCGGCCAGGCACACGGCGTCGATGCCGATGGCTTTCAGCGTGGCGCTCATCAGGTCCAGCGCCAGCGGGTCGTCGTCGATCACCATCACCCGGGTCGGCCGGGTTCCGGGCAGCCGGAAGCGCGCCATCGCAGAGATGACCTCGTCGATGCGAATCGGCTTGCACAGCACGTCGGCAATTGCGAACGTGGCGGCTGCGCCGGAGTCCGCAGCCATGGTCATGCCGACCACCGGCGAAGCGCGGTTCGGGCCTTCGCGGCGAATCTGCTCCAGCACCGCGAGGCCGCATTGGTCGGGCAGCAGCAGGTCCAGCGTGATCGCATCGAACTGCTGGCCGCTTGCGCGTTGCAATGCGCACTCACCGGTGCCGGCGGCGTCGACCTGAAAACCCGCCGAAGCGAGTGCCCGGCCCAACTGGGGGAACGGTTCCCGGTCGTGCTGGATCACCAGAAAGCGACGCCCCGCAGCATTTCCCAGCGGATCGACCGCCGCGGCGGGTGAGGGTTCATGGGCTCCATGAACCCGGTTCAGCAGCAGATGGAACACGCTGCCACGCCCCAGGATGCTGCGCACGCCGACGCTGCCGTTCTGTGCTTCGACCAGGTGGCGCGTCAGCGCCAGACCCAACCCCGCGCCCTGCTGCTGCTTGTCGAACCCGCCGTCGAGTTGCTGGTATTCGGTGAACAGGCGCGGCAGGTCGGACGGCGCGATGCCGATGCCGGTGTCCTCGACTTCGAGCCGGAAATGCGAGTCGCCCTCGGCACGCGCCCGCACCGTGATGCTGCCGCCGTGGGGCGTGAACTTGATGGCGTTCGACAGGTAGTTGTAGAGCACCTGTTTCAGCCGTCCGGGATCGAGCCACAGGTCAACCAGCGTCGGGTCGATGTCGGCCGTGATGCGCAGCCGCTTGCGCTGGATTTGTGTGTGCAGGATGTCGTTGACTTCCTTCACGAGCACGGGCAGGTCCAGCGCCTCGGGAAAGAACTCGAACTTGCCGGCTTCCACCCTGGACAGGTCGAGCACGTCGTTGATCAGCTGCAACAGGTGGCGCCCGCTGCTGCAGATGTGGCCCAGGAACACCTGGTGCTGGGGCATGTCCGGTTGCACCGCCCCCGAGTGAAGCAGGTCGGAGAAACCGATGATCGCGTTCAACGGCGTGCGCAGTTCGTGCGACATGTTGGCCAGGAACTGGCTCTTGAGCCGACTGGCTTCCTGGATCTGGCGGTTCTCGCCTTCGAGTCGAAGCTGCGTGATCCGCGAGGCGTCGGCCAGGTGGCGCTGCGTTTGCAAGGTGCGCGCCATGCCCAGGCGCTCGATCGCGTTCTCGACCGCCTGCGTCAGCGTCTCGGGGCGCAGCCAGGCCTTGCCCACGTAATCGTGCGCGCCGGCCCGCAGCGCGGCTTGATTCAGGCCGGGTCCGACCACGCCGGTGAGCACCACCACCGGCACCCGCAGCAAGTGGTCTTCGTCGCGTGGCAGCCGGGTCAGCACCTCCATGTTGTCGGCATCGGGCAGGCCCAGGTCGAGCACCAGGCAGTCCGGCAGCGGCGGTTGCGTGCACAGGCGCAGCGCGTCGCCCGCCGAAGCCGCTTCGATGAACTGATAGCGGCGGCTCGACCCGTTGAGCAGCGCGGCCTTGGCCTCGGCGCGGTCGAGCGGGTTGTCGTCGACGATCAGGATGCGCAGCGCGGCCTGCTCGTCAGCGCCCGTGCCGCGCGCCGCGCGCTTGCCGGCGTCGCGTTGCCATTCGGTCGGGCCACGCGGGTCGGCGTCTGCTGCGTCATTCATTTGCGTCATTCATTGCGTCATTCGGCATGCGAGTCCACGTTGGAAGCGTGATGGCGAGGCAGGGTGAAAAAAAACACCGAGCCCGATCCGACTTGCGAGTCGAACCAGATCCGTCCCTTGTGCTGTTCGACCATCTTGCGGGCAATCGTCAGGCCGGCGCCGCTGCCGCCGCCAAAAGCGTCGTGCGCGTGCAGGCGTTTGAAGATCTCGAACACACGGTCCTTGTTGCGGTCTTCGATGCCGATGCCGTTGTCGCGCACATAGAAGATCGTGTCGTCCCTCGATTCCACCGGCGCCGACGCGGGTCGCGGCATGGGCGGCGATTCGTCCTGCACGTCGATGTGTCCGATCTCCACCCAGGTACTCGCCTTGTCGTTGTACTTCGAGGCGTTGGAGATCAGGTTGGAGAATATTTCGCGAACCCGCGCCCGATCGCACCAGGCCACCGGGAGCGGGCGTGGAACGCGCACCTCGACCTTGCTCTCGGCCAGGCGCGCGCCCAGCATTTCCATCGACTCGACCAGCACCGGCCCGAGGTCGGTGTCCGCGAACTCAAGCGCCAGCCGGCCGACGCGTGAGAAGTGAAGCAGCGCGTCGAGCAGCGAGTCCATCCGCACCGTCAGGCGCAACAGCCACTCGACCCGCGCGGCGTCCTGCACACGGCCCGCCCTCGCGTCCTCCAGCAAGTGGTGCGCGTACTTGTTGATGCCTCGCAGCGGCTCCTTCAGGTCGTGTCCGGCCACATAGGCAAAGGCGTCCAGTTCGGCGTTGCTGCTGGCCAGTTCGACATTCGCCGCGGCAAGCCGTTCGGCGTGCAGCACGACCAGATCACGCATCATCCGGCGCAGACTTTGCGCGGCCTCGACTTCGACCCTTCGCCACAGCACCGAGTGGCCGCGCACCTGCTCTTGCCAGAGGTCGAAACTGCGGCGCGGCGTCAGGCGCGGGCCTTGCGAACCGAAGGCGGTCGGCTTCTCGTGCGGGTTGCCGGCCCAGTTGAAGGTCTGCAATTGCTCGCCCCGAAACCAGATCACCAGCGGACTGTCGGGATGTCGCGAAACCGCAATCGCCAGCACACCGCTGGCCACCTCGGCCAGTCCGGCAGCCTGTGGGTAGACGGCACCCAGCGCGTCGCTGGCCCAGGTTTGCTGCCCGTCGCCCACCACGTCGATGCGGCCGCGCAGCCACGCGGCCAGTGGCTTGAGTTGCCGCTCGTTCGGGGTCTGGCCGGCGGTCTGCCAACGCCCGCCCTGCAGAATCGCCACCCCGTCGGCCTGAATTCCGTCGAGCAGGTCGGGTGAGGCCTGGCTGACGGCGGACAGCTCGGCATCAGCGGCGGCGCGTGCCAGCACCGCGAGGTGCACGGCGTCGAGCTGGGTGCGGTATTGAAGGTGCTCGCGCAACTCGGCCTGCATGATTTCCAGCGAGGTGATCTGTGCCAGGAATTCGGCCGCCGACCGCAGCGGATAGGGCAGCGCGGTGGGGCTGTAGTGGTGGCAGGCAATCAGCCCCCAGAGCGCGCCGTCGCACAGGATGGGCATCGTCAGCGTGGCCGCCACGCCCATGTTTTGCAGGTACTCGGTGTACATCACCGAGGCACCGCGCAAGGCGCAATACGTCATCTCCAGCGGGCGTCCGGTGTCCGGGTTCAGCAAGGGCACCATCTCGCACAGTTCACCCTGGGCGTCGGGCAACGGGCGAACGCCGATCAACTTGAAAATCTCGCGCGCCGGCCGCGGGATGTCACCCGCCGGGTAGCGCAGCCCCTGCCACGACGGCAGGTCATCGCGATGCGCATCGGCCACCACCTCGCCGCTGTCGTCGGCATGAAAGCGGTAGACCATCGCCCGGTCGAGGCCGGTGATGCTGCGCGCCTCGCGGGCCACCACCTCGCAGAACTCGGCCAGCGACTGGGTGGCCTTGAGGCGACCGATGGTCTTGCGCACCATCGAAAAGTAGTCACCGTCCTGGCCGATCACCGGCGGGCCGCGGCCGCTGGGCTCCATTTCGAGCAGCAGCACGCCGTCGGCGGTGTGGATCGACATGTCCAGCGTCGAGGTGACCGCCATTGACCCCGGCGATGCGGGCAGCTGGCATGTCGATGCGTAACAGGGGTTGCGGTCCAGCGCCTCGGTGCGCATCAGCCCGCGGATCCGCTCTGCGGCCTCAATCCCGACCACCTCGGACAAGCTGCTTCCCAGCACCTGATCGACGGGCAGGCCCGTCCAGCGCTGGCAGTTTTCGCTGACCTGGGTGACGACCAGATCGGCCGGGCGCAGCACCAGCAGCATGCCGTGCGCCTGAATGCAGCCCGGCGTCTGAACCGGCTCGTCGTCGCAATTGGAAAGCGTGATGCC
>JANNEI010000038.1:0-1863 GCA_031378565.1 Burkholderiales bacterium | reverse complement strand
TATTTGAATGTGACGATGGTCGAGCTGCCGGGCGGACCCAAAGACGGCGACTTCGCCTTCACCGTGCTGCGCAATCTGCTGGTCGCCACCCTGTTGAAGCTGCTGTGGCAGCGCCTGGCCGATTCCAGCGACACCGAGCTGGCGGCCATCGCCGGCAAGGCGGTGAAAGAAGCGCGCTACCACCAGCAACACGCCGCCGACTGGGTGGTGCGGTTGGCCGACGGCACACAGGAGTCACGCCAGCGCATCGACGCCGCGCTGCATAAGTTGTGGCTGTACGTGCCGGAGTGGTTCGAGGCCGACGCGGTCGACGATGCCGCGCACGTCAGCGGCCTGGGGCCGCGCTGGTCTGAAGTGCGTGATGCATGGCTGGCTGACATCGCTGCGGTTTTCGACGAGGCCAGCCTGGAGATGCCCAAAGAGGCGGGCTTTCGCAGCGCCGGCAAGCGCGGCCGCCACAGCGAGCACATGGGTTTTATCCTGAGCACGATGCAGCATTTGCAACGCAGCTTTCCGGGCGGCGTGTGGTGAACACAAGCAACATCGCTGCACCGGTTGCACCCGTTGAGACGGATCGTGTTCAGCGTGCATGGCAGGTGCTGGGCAGCGTGCTCGACCCCGAGGTGCCGGCGTTGTCGGTGTGCGACCTGGGAAGCGTGGGCGCCGTGATCGCCCACGACGACGGCCTGCAGATCGTGCTGACGCCCACCTACTCGGGCTGCCCGGCCACCGAGGTGATCGAGCACGACGTGATCGCCGCACTCGACGCCGCAGGCCTGGGCCCGGCACGGGTCACGCTGCAACGCGCGCCCGCCTGGACGACCGACTGGATCAGCGAGCAAGGCCGGCGCAAACTGTTCGACTACGGCATCGCGCCGCCCGGCCCGGTGGAGTCGGTGCGCGACGACGGCGCGGTGCCGATCAAATTTTTCGACCGCAGCCACCAGCGACTGACCTGCCCGCGCTGCGGCAGCCGCAACACAGAGCGGTTATCGGCCTTCGGCTCCACCGCCTGCAAGGCACTGCACCGTTGCCTGGCGTGCCGCGAGCCGTTCGAGCATTTCAAGCCGATCTGAATCCAGTCAACAAGAGTGCAGCATGAGCGTCATCTTCCATCCGCTGCGCGTGCGCGCGGTGTTACCGGACACCGCTGAAGCGGTGGTCGTTTCGTTCGACGTGCCCGACGAACTGCGCGAGGTGTTCAGCTTCACCCAGGGCCAGTACCTGACCCTGCGCAAAGATATCGACGGACAGGACCTGCGCCGCTCGTATTCCATTTGCGCCGGCGTCGACGACGGTGAGTTGCGCGTCGGCGTGCGCAAGGTGAAGGGCGGCGTGTTCTCGAACTGGATCAACGCGAACCTGCAAGCCGGTGACCAGATCAGCGTGATGGCGCCGCAGGGCCGCTTCTTCGTGCCCATCGAACCGCAGTCGCGCCGGCATCATCTGGGCATTGCCGGCGGCAGCGGCGTGACGCCGATCCTGTCGACCATGAAGACGGTGCTGGCGCGCGAACCGTTGAGCGATTTCACGCTGATCTACGGCAACCGCCAGCTTCAGTCGACGATGTTCAAGGAAGAGATCGAAGACCTGAAGAATCGCTACCTGACACGACTGGTGTTGCACCACGTCTTTTCCGACGAAACGACTGATTCGCCGTTGAACCAGGGGGTGATGAACCGCGACAAGATCGCCGAGTTCCTGCGCAGCGTGGTGCCGGCCTCCAGCATCGACCACGCCTTCATCTGCGGCCCGTTCCAGATGAACGACGAGGCCGAAGCCGCGTTGCTGGCGGCTGGCGTGCCCGAAGATCGCATTCACATCGAACGCTTCGGTATCGCGAACCAAGCGCCGGCGCAACAG
>JANNEI010000653.1:0-17558 GCA_031378565.1 Burkholderiales bacterium | reverse complement strand
TCCAGGCCGACGCACAGCGTCTGGCGCTGCCCACCGGTGACGCCTTGGCGGCCACGGTGAGCCGCAAGTCCCATCCGCGTGTGTTGCCGGCCGGGGCGAGTTTTGCCGCGATCGCTGCGACGGCCAGCACGGGTGAGTACAGAGGTGCGTACCTGATCCTGATGGCCAAGGCCAACACGGCGAAGACGCTGGCCTTGCCAACCCCGCCGGAGCAACTCAACCAACTGCCATCACTCGGAATTCTGCTCGGTCAGGCGATGGATGAGCAAAAGAACATCGAGTCGCTTGGCTTTGCGGCGCGGTTCACTGGCGACAAGTCGTACCAGACCGCCGGAATTTCCCGCTTGATCAACCTTGCAGCGTGGTCGCCCACAGGTGCTTCCAGCGAAGCCTCCCAGGACCAGATCAATCGCTCGATCTACCTGGCTCTGGCACAGGGCCTGGACTTGTTCGGTGCCGATTTGAGTGCTGCCCAGCGCAGCGCCGTGGCGGCATCGCTGAAGGATCGAATCGGCCAGGCGATGGTGAAGTTCAAGGACTTCGACAGCTACCCCTACCAATCGCATCTGGTCAGCTCCACCAACTTCGTGACCGAGGCGTTGCTGTATGTGGCAGGCCTGCCGGAGTTTCCTGAAAGCACCCAGTGGCTTGCCAAGGCCTGGGACACCTACGTCTATGCGTTCAACTCATGGGGCTACGAAGACGGCGGCTTCGGCAACGGCGTGGCGTATTCATGGTTCAACCTGCAACAGGTTCCACGCACACTGGCCGCCATCAAGATCATCGGCGGCCTCGACCTCGCCAAGCACCCCTATGTGGCACGCTTCGGCGATTCGCACATTGCCATGACGAGTCCACAGTCCAAGCTGCTCAGCCCGTTCGGCGACAGCGTGGAGACGCTGACGCTCTACTCCGCAATCTCTCGCGACGAGTACCGCCTGTATGCCGCGCTGACCCGCAATCCGCAACACGAGTGGTACTGGCGCGCCGCCTCCTTCAATCTGACGAATACCGGCTACCTGAGCCCATGGCACTTCATGGTGCTGGGGTCATCTGCGGCGACGGTGGCACCTGTCGCCCCCACCTGGGATTCATGGGCGTCTGCCGATGCAGGACTTGCAGCGATGCACAGCAAGACAGCCGATCCGCTGCGCTCCAGCGTGTACTTCCGTTCCAGCCGGTTCGGCAGCTACAACCACTCGCAAGCCGATCAGAACAGCTTCACGCTCGACTCGCGCGGTCAGAACGTGTTGGTGAACGCCGGCTACTACCCGTACTACAACTCACCGCACCACGCCATGGTGGGCCGGGCAACCCGCTACAAGAACGCGCTTACCTTCGACGGGGGTATCGGCCAGGCCGAAACCATGATCGATCCGACAACGCCGCCCACGGTGCCCGGCAAGCCATTCCACTCGATGGACACACGTGGCCAGCTGATCAACTTCAGCGACAACAAGACCTGGGCCGCTGCAACCGGCGACGCCACGCTGGCTTACCGCGCGCAGGATGTGCGTCAGCGCCTGACACCCATGTTGACGAATGCGGTGCGCAGCATTGCCTACCAGCGCGCTGAAAAAGTGCTCGTGGTCTACGACTACGCCACCAGCGACAAGCCCAGGAAATGGGAATTGAATTTCCATGCAGTCAACGCCTTCAGCACTCAGGGCAAGGCCTTGCGCGCCCAGAATGCCGGCAGTTCAGCATGCATTGACGTGTATGGCTTGAACGGCTCATTTGCGCTCAGCGATGGCTTCGCTGTCGCACCCGAGTCAACGCGGGCGAACCAGTTTCACGGCCGTTACGCTGCGGCGTCTGCCAGTGAGCAACTGGCCTCGATCACAGTGATCCGCGAAGACTGCCGCAACATTCCCGTGACGGTGAGCGTGAACGGCACGGTGGCGAGCGTCGCGATCAACGGGGCCGCGCCCATCAGCTTCGACCGGCGTACCGTCAAGGTCCCGAACTGATCTGTCGACGGCCTCGGCATCAACGAAGCCCCGCCTGAAGCAGCGCTTCTGGCGGGGCTTTTCTACTTTCGCCGATCAATCGCGCTCGACGTGCGCAGCACCCAGGTACGAAGAAATATCGAGCTTCTGCACCAGCAGCTTGTGCTTGCCGGACACCGTGCGCGCCAACTCCTGCACCGCCACAACTTCGATGTCCAGGCCGCCTTGCGTCTTGGCGTGAACCCCATGCGCAAGTGACTGCTTGACCTTCTCGGACAGTGGCTGCTGGGTCAGCACCTTCAACAAAGCCTTGCCCGGCTCGGTCTGCTCGAACTGCATGCGGTCGACGGCGGCCAGCTGCTCGAAGTGCGCTGCGCCGATGGTCGTGATGGACACGAGCCGGTGGCCCTTGCACACCAGGAATTCCTGCAGGCGACCTTCGATCCGGTCCACCACCGGGAAGCCCTTGCGGATGGTGTTGGGCGCGCTGCTCCACATGGCCATGTCGCCGGTGCAGTAGCGCACCAGCGGCATCACCTTGTTGTCGAATCCGGTGGCGACAATTTCACCCAGCACACCCGGCTCGGTGATGGGTTTGCCCGCAAAGTCCACCAACTCCAGATGGCCGTACAAGGGCCAGAAGAAGTAGCGCGAGTCGCCCGGCATCGAGATGGCCTTGACGACGCGCTCTGAGGCACCGTAGTCGAGCAGCACGGTGCAACCGAACACCCGACGCAGCAGATCGACCTGGTAGTCGTAGACGTTCTCGGAGAACAGCTGGATGCACTTGAAGCGTGAGGTGATGTCCGATGCCGGGTGGGCGTCCAGCCAGTGCGCGAGCGGCACGATGGCGGAAGGAAACGCATGGATGAAGGTGGGCTTCCACTGCCGCATCACTTCGACATAACGCGGCATGTGCTCGGGCTCCAGGTGGTCGGAGCTGAGGTGCAGGTAGCGCTTGATGGGGTCGAACATCCAGAGCGGCCCGCCAGGCTTCTCCGCCCCCGGCACCGAACGTCCGCGCAAGGCGAGGATGACATCGCCCCGCCCGATGCCCGCAATGGCATCGAAGGTGCCGTTGTACGCAAAATCTTTCGAGCGCGAAACGTACTTGTGCAGGTACAGCTTCATCGGGACCGAACTCGATCCACCGGTGTGTGTCAGCAAGTGCGTCTTCGGCCCCATCGCCGTTGAAAGGTAGCGCAGAGTGTCGGCCTTGATCTGTTCCTTTTGCAACAACGGAAATGCAGCCAGCATCTGTGCCCCGGACTGGCCGGAACCCACCGCGTCCTTGAGGCCTGCGTGCGCCGGCACGGTGGAGGCTGCCCACGCCAGCGTTTCACGCAGCTTTGTGTCGGCACGCCGCGCTATTTCGGCGACGTCGTCGCTCGCCTCGATGTCGTTCATGAAACGGTCGTACTGCGTTCCATATCGCAGGCTCGTCGGCAGCGACGCATAGGCACCACCCAGCGATGTCTTGACCCATTGCGGCGACGCCGTGTAGTACTGCAACAGTGGGTGAATGATGTCTTCGATCGGCATGTCTGCGCTCTTTCAGATGGGATGAACGTGCATCGGTCGGGCGCGCCTTGCTGGCACACGGCGGGGTCAGCGCCTGGATGCCGCTGCCCACACTGCGTCCACCATGGGGATGATGACCTGGGTTGAAAACTGCTGAACCGCCAAGTGTCGTGCCTGCCCGCCCAGCCGCAAGCGCAACTCGTCGTCGCGCAACACGTCGACGATCCGCTGCGTCAACGCCTGACGGTCATGCGGCTCGATCAGAAAGCCGGTCTTGCCGGAAATCACTGCCATCGGAATGCCGCCGACATTGCTCGCCACCACCGGCACGCCGGCGGCCATGGCTTCGAGAATGGACATCGGCAAGGCCTCGATGTGCGAGGGCAGCACGAACAGCCAGGCCTGGCGCATCAACTGTTCCTTTTGCGCGCCACGCACCCAGCCCGGCATGTCGATCGAATCCGCAACGCCTGCCTCGGTGACCCATTCGTCGAGCTGGTTTGCGTCACCCGCCCCTGCCAACACGAGGCGCGCCTGCGGCGACTGCGCGAGCACTCCAGGCCACGCCTGAAGGAGATCCTTGACGCCCTTGGCTTCGTTCAGCACACCCAGAAAAAGCACCGTCGGCGGACCATCTGACAGGCTGGCCTGCCACGCGGGCACGTCCACGGGGTTGGGAATGACGACCAGGTGGCTGAGCGGCTCAATGGCTTCGAATGCGGTCCTCCATTGCTCGGACAAGGCCACCACGAAGCGGCTGCGACGGAACGTCCAGCGGATCAAACCGCGCCACAACGCCGAACTCTGGTGGCGGTAAAAGTCGGCAAACATGCCGCCGTGCACATGCAACACGACCGGGCACCTGAACGCGACGGCGAGGCAGATGAATCCGAACTTCCGCCAGGTGCTGGAGCGCGAAGCCTGATGCACGTGCAGGAGATGCACACGCCCGCGCAGCAGCAGGCTCAAAAGCCGAGAGAACGCCACAAGCGCAGTCCAGAACTTGACAGCCGCGGACCCTTCCCGATGCGTCTTGATGAACTCGACATCCCATTCTGAAAGCGCGGGGTGACGGCAGTAGATGTCGATGACGGCACTGATGCCACCTGCGGCATCGGTCCCGAGCATAACTATTTTTTTTCGAACCATGAATATTATTGCGGCGGCCTCAGCGGTATCGAATCAGTTTGAATCTGCAGCGTGCTTCCGGTTGCCCGCCAAGGAAACGATGGTGAATCCAGGGTCCAAGACGACGACGGCGTTGTCCGGAATGTCCTTGTAGACGACAGCGTTCGCCCCGATTTTAGAATTATTACCAATTCTGATTTTTCCGAAGATCTTGGCACCCGGGGCTATATACACGTCATCGCCAATCACCGGAATACCTCGCCCCTCGCCTTTTCCGGACAGGCCGACAGTCACTCCGTGAGATATATTACAGTTTTTTCCAAAGACGGCACCCGATGAAATAACTATTCCCCCAAAATGACCAATATAAAAACCCGCCCCGATCGTCGCCGATCTGGGAAGCTCGATGCCCCAGAATATTCTCACCATGCCATTGAACAGCACGTAAAGTGGATCGGTCAAGAGTCTCACGATCCGCGGCATGGTTCTGGACCAACGCCCGAATCTATAGACCCCGATTGCCTGCAGACCGGGCGAGCACAGACATTCAAAAAACCTCCGAAGCCGGCCACCAGAGGCATAGTCGTAGGCTCGCACGACATCCAGCGAGAAAGAAGGTTCTGCGCTCATTGTCAATTCGTCAATCGAGCTTGAAACGCTCTAGAAGAAACTTTTTCTTCTTTTCGGGTGGAAGCGACCGAACCCTGACCAACTCAGGAGATACCTTTTGAATGAATTCATCGGTATTTCCGATAATTCTGGCCGGAACGCCGCCGACAATCGAATTGTCGGGCACATCCCTGGAGACCACAGAGGCCCCAGCGACGATCACGTTGTTTCCTATTCTCACGCCAGGCATGATCATCGCCTTGGCACCGATAAAAACATTGTTTCCCACCGTGATCGGCGTGAAAACATCCGCGTCCGGGTCATTCTCCCTGAGAAGCCAAACACCGCCCTCGTGAGTAATGAAGTTGACCCCGCCGGTGATGGATACATGGTCACCCAGTGTCACCAGGTAGGGTTCCGATCCAAACACATTTCTTGCGTCGTCTAGAATGCGGCAATCGCGACCGATTCGGACGCCCATTAAACGTGCGTACCGGCATTGATCACCGCGGCAGGAGATTCGCATATCCCAAAAATACTTGATTTGTCGCAGCATGGACTCGATCGCCTCCCGTCATCCGTTTCGAACAGAGCGATGTTTTCCCCACAGCAGGACAGTTGCTGCATATGCGCCCCCACAAATGAGCGCTCCCGCCAGCACTGCTGGAAACCCGCTCCAGACCAAGATCAGCGTAACGCTGTACCACGCCAGGGCCGCGGCACCAGCACCCAGGCCGGCGAACCACAGCAGTTCGCCCCAAGGCTGGAATTGACGAGCGGTCAAATCGACATCACGCGCGAGGCGGCGGATCAGCATCGCTCGCTCAAGAAACATCGCCACCACGCCACCTGCCGCTGCACCGGGCAAGCCGCCGAGATGCGCGCCCAGCCAGCTGCAAGGAATCGAGATGAGCAGGAGCACCGCATTGACACGAGCCGCATAGCCGGATGCGCCCAGCAGCAGAACGAGGCTTTGCATGTCGATCACCTGCAACGCCCACCCCGCGATCATGACGCGCATGACATTGCCTGCGGCCACGAACGCAGGCGTGTAGACGAGCGAGATCAGCACATCGGCAAAGGCGAACGCGAAGGCGAAGATGGGGAACAGGACCATCGCCAGGGTCAGGTTCACGCGGTGGTTCACCGCCAGCACGCCGGCAACATCGCCGGCCGCATGGCTCTTGCTCATGGACGGCAGCACAACATACGACACCGATCGCCGCGCGATGAACAGCAACGGTGCCAGCACGCCGGCAATCGAGAAGGCAGCGAACTGCACCGGGGTGAACAGGGCGGCGACGATCCACTGCTCCACCTGCCGCCTGGCTCCGAACAAGAGGCCGTTCACGCCCAACGGAATGGCATAGCGTGCCTGCCGCTTGAAGCGTGTGCCCTCGACCCAGGCTGGCGAGCCGCGATGGAATCTCCAGATGTAGATTTGCAGGAGCACCACTTTGATCGCCGACACCGCCGCCAGTGCGATCACCAGCGCCTTCACGTCGCGCCAGTACCAGGCCACCGCCAACGACGCTGCCGCGCGAACCACCGACAGCACGATGGACGACACGGTCTGCCAGCGGATGCGCTCCTCGATGGTGGGAAGCTGGTCCAGCAGCGTGCCCCAGACCCAGAACGTGGCCAGCGCAATGATCCAGGGTCCCAGGTCGGCAGCGCGTGCAACGCCCGGCGGCAAATGACTGCGCAAGGCAACCACCAGCAACATGGTGCCTGCGGAAGCCAGCACCAGGTACAACTCGGTCTGGCGCACATAAGCGAGCCGACCGGTTGCTGTGGTCGGCGGCAGGAAAAAGAACAGCGACTCGATCGCACCCATGGGCACGGTGAGCGCGACCGTCATCACCAGCAGCCAGACCAGCCGATACACGCCGAAATCGTCGGGGCTCAGGATGCGCACCAGCAGGATGGGCAGCAGCATCTGCAAGCCCAGTTCGATGGCCTGGGCTGCGCCAACCGAGAGCATCCGGCGCGCGAAGCCGGTGGTCATGGTGCGAGGCACCGGTCCGTCACGGCGTGCCTGCGGGCTGGAGCGCCAGCCACTTGAATTGCAGTGCCTCGTGCGACGCTGTCGGGAACGGCAAGGCACCCACAAACAGCGGAATGGCCGCGGGCCGATTGCAGCGGCTCAACGACGCGAACCCCAGCGGCTGCACCACGCCGTCGCCGTAGCCCATGGCTTCGAGTGCCACGGCCCGCATGTTCTGGTGTGAAGCAGCGCCCTTCCAGCAATGCGCATTGAGCGCCAGTTGGGGCATGCGTTGCAGGCCTTCGCCCATGGCCAGCAGCGGCACGTGCCATTGCGCCACGGCCGCCGGGTCGTTGCGGCAGTGGGTGGCCCCGCCGTCCATCAACTGACCATGATCCGATGTGTAGAGCAGCAGCGTGTCCTTCAGGCCGGAGTGCCGGCGGGCCAGGTGGTCGAAGAATCGGCCCGTGGTGTAGTCCACAGCAGCCAGGTAGGTGGCCATCCGGTCGCCTTGATACTTTGCCGCGACGGTTTCTGGAAGGTTGCGGGCGTACGGAAAGTGAACGCCCCTTTTCACGATGTACACAAACGTGCGCTCGGGCCGATCGAGAATGCGCGCCAGCGCTTCGGCGACGTTCACGTCGCTGTCCAGTCCGGTGTCCATCGGCATCACTTCGTCGACCTGTTCCAGCTCGGCGCTGCGCATGAAGTTTTGCGGCCTGAACGATGCCCGTTGCGCGTCGATCAGCACCGTCTTGAACCCGGCCGCCCGCGCCATTGCCCAGATCGGCGTGTGCTCACGAGGGTCGTGCACCGTGCCCACTTCCTGCGGGTCGACGCCCCATCGCAGCAGGGCATTGCTGGCGGCGCTGCAACTGCCGGTGGACAGGGCCACGCCGTAGTCGATGATGCCCGCGCCCATGGGAGCCACGGCGGCATTCACGTGGGCACCGGGGATCACGCTTTCGTCGATCACCATCACGATCTTGTCGACCAACGGCGGTTGTCGCGGAGCGTGCGAAACCGGGCGCGGCGCGGGCGGACGCCCCGCCAGAAGGGTGCGTGCCGCCAGACCGTAAAGCCCGGTGTCCATCGGCACGAAGGTGGGCAGAAAGAGCGAGGCCGACGCGGCCAGTGCGAACAACAGCGCGGCCACGCGCTTCAGCCGTTGCCGCGCCGAAGCGCTCAAGGCGTCCTGTTCGCGCCCGGCGGACCACTGCGAGATGACCAACATCGCCAGCAACGCCAGGCTGCACCCGAGCAGCGCCGTCCAGATGGGCAGCACAAACTCGTCCGCCGTCCGGACAGTCTGGTCCATCTCGGCAAGGATCCACGTGACCATCGACAGGCTCAGTTCGGATTTGCTGATGGTCAACAGTGCGTAGTGGGTGGTGGCGGATGCGATCACCAGGAAAATCAGCGGAATGCGCACCCACCACGGCGTGCGCAACATCCAGAACATCATCCCCGTGAAGCCGGACAGAACGATCAGGCACAGCGCCAGGCTGCCGAGCAGGCCATGGCGATCCCAACCGCTCAGTGCATACACCACGAAGGTCTGGTTGAGTACCGCGTAGACGACCAGCCCCAACAGCGTAGCCAGGCAAATCTGCCACTTTGCGCGCTGTTCCCCGAGTGAGCTGGCAGCATCAACCATGTCGTGGCTCGGCAGCGTGGCGCAGGCTCACGTGGGGCGCGATTGAGCGGTGAGACCTTGCAGCAGCGCGGCATAAGCGCCGAGCATGGCCTGCATCGAAAACTCCACCTGGACCCTGCGCCGGGCGTTTTCGCCCATCCGGGCGGCGTGCTCGCGATCCCAGCAGCGCCGAAGGCAATCGGCCAGCGCCGCCACATCGCGCGACGGAAACAGATAGCCCTGCCGGCCCGGGTCGATTTGTTCTCCGGCGCCACCGATGTTGCTCATGATCATCGGCTTGCCCATGGCCATGGCCTCGATGGAGGCGATCGAGAAAGTTTCGGACACCGACACCAGCGCCATCACGTCGCAGGCGGCGATGGCTTGACGCACGTCGGACAGCAGACCGGTGATCACCATGCGGTCGTTGAGGCCCAGCCGCTTCGCCTCGGCTTCGACCAGCGGGCGCGTCACGCCGTCGCCGATGAACAGCATCTTCCAGTCCATACCGGCTGCACGCGCCTGCGCCACCGCTTGCAGCAGCAGTTCGTGTGCTTTCTCGGGCCGCAAGACGGCCGAGATGCCCACCACGTGATCGTCTGCGCCCAGGCCGAACGCGGCACGCGCCTGCAAAGCCTCAGCGGTCCCGAATGGCACAAAGGCTTGCGCGTCGACCCCGTTGTAGATGACCGAATTGCGCCGCGCGAACAACCCGCGACGCTGCCAGTGACGGCGCTGGTTGTCGCACACGAAGACGAGGCGGTCGGACACCCAGTAGAACGGCCGGTACACCAGCATTTGCAGCCGCTCCTTCCAGGTGCGCACGAGGGTGGTGTGAAGAATGTCGGCGATGGCGGGCTTCGCCTTGGCCCTGCGGCGGGCAAGGTGTGCATACATCAACGGATACGCGTTCACGCACAGCACCAGGCTGGGCTGATGCCGGTCGATCAGCCCCACGAGGCGACCCAGCGCCTGCGCATCCAGCCCCTTGCGCGCATCGAGAAAAGCAAGTTCGTGCAAACGTTCCCGGTGCACGTGCGGCAACAGCGACATGTCGGGCTTCAGGGTGGCCAACACGATTCGCATCGACCGGCTGAAGTGGTTCACCAGCGTGATCGCGTGCCGTTCGGCCCCGCCGTGGACGAAGGAGGTCATCAACACCAGCAGCGTCGGCGGCTGGCTGGCAATGATGCTCGCTGCGGGATCGGCCGTGGTTGCGATCTCGGCCGCACGTGTCGCGTTCATGCCGGGGGACACCCCATCTCGGAAGGCGCGCGACCAGGCAACATGGCAGGCGTCGCTGCGAAGCGCTGTGCCTCGATGTCATGAAAACCCGACGCCGGCTTCGACGCGCCCTTGCGCCGCCAGCGAAGCCAGTCAACGGCCACGTCGGAGCCAACGCGGGTGTAAGTGTGCACACAGTCGATGCTGCCGCCCGCCCTGGGGGCCAGGAGCCCGAGACTTTCGTCCGCCACCCCCCGCGCGTCGATGTGCTTGACGGCCAACAGCTGGATCGCCCTGCCGTAGCGCAGACGACAGTCCTGCACCGGCCGCACCCAGCCGCCCCGCCAGCGGAACCACGGCCCGGCCGGCCGCGCCGAGGCGGGGTCCACGCGCGCCGGGTTGTCGGCAATGGGGTGCCATGGCCCGAACAGATCGGGCGCGCTGAACAAATGCAATTCGTCGTTGATGCAGCCACGCTCGCTGGCCACGGTGGCGGTGATCCACCAGCGGCTGCCGTCGTGATGCAGCGTGGCGTCTGCCACCCGCATGCCGCTCAACAACTCGGCCACGGGCTGCCATGGGCCCGGCAAGGCCTCGGCACGGTAGAGCACCAGGTTTCGGTTGGCCGACGACTCGGGAAGCATGTACCAATGCCCGGCATGCTCGATCACCTGGGGGTACGAGAGGTGGCAGTTTTCTTTCAGGACGGTGACGGGTGCAGACACTGCGCCGTTCTCGTCGATGCTCACGCAGGCCAGGTGGCCGCGCCCGTTGGCGTAGAGCAGTTCTTCAAAGAACACCCACAGGCGCGTGCCCTGGCGGACCAGAAAGGGATCGGCCCAGAATCGGTCGGGGGGCGGAATCAGGTCGATGCCCTGGGCAGTGGGCAACAGCACGTCGTCCGCCACGTTCCGATGCACCGTGATGGCCCACTGATCGACCCAGAAGAGCCGCCTTGCGACGTGGCGCAGCGCACGCCACGTGGGGCAGGGCGTGTCGAATACTTCCGCGCCCTCGGGTGCGTTGTCAGGCAATGCGTTCGACAACGCGTTGGTGCCGTGAACCGACCGCGCAATCATGTGTTCGGCAAGGCGGATCAGCTTGTCGGCCACCATGTCGATGCTGCGGTTCCGTGAACGCTCGTCGATGCCGCAACACCACACGACACGCGCGGCGGGACGACCGGTCGAGCTCCACACGGCTTCGATGTTCACTTGCCCGCGGGCTGCGTTCAGCGCTTGCTCCAGCGCCTCCGCCAGCCTGGCTGCGGGCAGGCCCTCGACAAGCAACACAAGGTGCGAGCCAAGCTTTGCTTCAACCAGCGTGGCCGACACCAGATCGACGGTGAGCGTGGCGTTGCCCGCCCGCGCTCGGCCGAATCCGACGCTGGCAGAAGCCAGTGCGCGGCTGGGCCCGAACAGGATTGCGTCGAGGCGCCAGTGCCAGTGTCTGGCCACGTCTTGCCCTGCGGTCTGCATCGCAACCGGCACGACGTCTCCGACCGCGCAGGTCACTCGCGCGAGCATGGCGGCCATGTCGCTGACCCACTGCGGTGCGGCGAGGGCAGGCACCCGCAACTGCCACGCAGTCAGCTGCGACGCGGCGTCAGGCATCACCGTTTTCATTGCGGCACGTTGGCCGAGGGCTGCGACGCCTCCGCCGGAGGTTGCTGCGCGCCACGCGACCCCAACTCACTGAACAGATCGAGATAGGCGGCCATCGTGGCATCGGCGGAATGACACCGGTCGAAGTGGTGCCGCACGAGGGCCGACGCGGTTTGCCACGCCGCAGCGTCCTGCGACCAGAGCAAAAGCTGCTTCTCCATCGCGTCGACGTCGGCACACACGTGGCCGACAGGCTGCCCCTCGAACCGGGCCCCCACATCGATGACCGACAGCGTGGGCACACCCCGGCTCCACGCCTGCAAAAACGTGTTGGGAAAGCCCTCGTTCAGCGAGGTGTTCACAAACACACGCGCCTGAAGAAAGCGCTGATCTGCCGCGTCGTAGGGCAGAAACCCGTCGTAGCGCAGGTTCGGCAACTCGTGGGTCAAAGCTTGCAGGCGCATCGCTGTGGCCTGGCTATAAACAGTTGAATCAGGCCCTCCGACGACGCGGAACACGAGGTTCGGCAAGCGGCGCGCCAGTTCGATGAATGCCTCGACCCGCTTGGCTTCGCGCAGCACACCACACCAGAGCACTTCGGCACCTGCCGCAGCCTCGACTGCCTGCACGGGTGGCACGAACATGCTGGGGATCAGCAGCGCCGCCCGGTGGTGGTGAATCTGGCACAGGCGCACCTGCTCCGGGTTCTGCGCCACGACCGCATCGGCACGCTGCAAACCCCAGCGGTGCATTGCCCGGTACCACGGCGCATGGATCAGTTCACGGCCCGGGACGAAGTCGAGATCGGAGGCCGCAGCGAAGACACTCTTGCGGCCGCGGATGCGACAAAAGGCTGCCACCAGACCCACGGTCATCGCTGCGCAGCGCACGTAGTAGATGTCTGCGTCCGCGTGGTCCATGGCCTGCCAGACACGGGTCATTCGCGGATGAACGGCGCGCAGGCCGCGCAAGCCAGCGTCGGCCTTGAAGGTTTTGTGGACTCGAATACCGTCGACGACTTCACCCTCGGGCTGTCCGAAATCGCCACCGACCACGGAGACGTCGAATCCGCGCTCGCTCAGTTGCCGGGCAATGAAGGTCTGTTGAACTTCAGCGCCTCCCACCACCTTGATGTCGGTTCGCCGGGCAAGGATGGGGTAGATGCTGGACGCGACGAAACAGACGCGGGGCCGGGCCACTCAGGCACCTTTGGGTGGGGCCATGGCCGCCTGCTTCCATTCAGCCGCGGTGGCGCGTGCGCGCAACCCGAAGAGGATTCCGAATGCGCCCCAGGCGAACACCTGCGAAACAATTGGGTGGAACGCCCCGCCGGTCAACCCCTGCACGAAAAGCAGCACCAGCGCCCAGAAGGCACCGTTCGCCATCGCGCGCTCGGTAGGTCGCAAGAGGCTGGTCTCGGAAGAAAGGCGACGGGCGAGGTTGCCGAGCATGAACAGAAAGGACAGAACCAGGCCGGCACCCACAACCCCCATGTCCATCAGCGAGCGCAGGTAGGCGTTGTGAGGGTGCTCGAAGGCATCACCCGTTTCATCGTTGAAACTGGACTTGTTCCAGAGCGTGCCTTCCAGCCCGTGCCCGTACACCGGGCTGAGCATGATGTCTTTCATTGCGGGGATCCACACGCCGGCAACCCGGCCCGCGGACAACTTGTCGTTGTTCGCATCCAGCACCGAACCCGTGCCGACGCCGCTGTTCGCCCTGCCGACAAACTCCCTGGGAAGAAACAGCACGGCCAACAGCAAAAATGCCACACCCCCCGCCAGCCGCCAACTGACCTTGCCACCCAGGAAGTACCCGATGATGACCACAGCCATACCGACAAATGCATTGCGGCTGAACGACAGCATGGCGGCAACGCCGCACAGCGCCGCCACCGTCAACATGAAAGTCTTCAAACCCGCCCGCTGTCGGGCCGCAGAGAACACCAGAATCCCGAGCGCGTACACGAACATCGGGCCGATGTCGTTGTTGTGCAAACCGGTCCAGCCCACTGTCTTGCGGGCGCGCGGGCTGGCGAGTTCTTGCAGGCTCGCGCCGGTGATCGCGATGCCATACAACACGACGAGGCACATGATCAATGCAGAGATTGCGAAGGCCCAGAGAAACTTCTCGGGCTCCTTGCTTTCACGCACTGCAATGGACACCGCCCAGGCATAAGCGACGTAAAACAAGGGCCTGACCAGGTAGTACATCAAATACTCACGCGGAGTGTCGAAGCCAGTCAGTTCCTCGACTTCCGCGAAATTGGAGTTGATGTCGCCCACGTGCAGTGACCCGTACAAGCCCGCCAGCACGATGGGCAGCACATACATCCAGACAATCCTGCCGTCCATGGCGCTGTGCTGCTGCTTCGGGTCACGCCGGTTGCGCGACATCACACAAGCAGCGAGCGTTCCGAACAGCACCATGTTCATCGGGTTCAAGCCCGAGATGCCGAACATCTCACGCGGCACAATCGTTGTCCCCGCCAGGGGATAGAAGATCATCAGCGCAACCACACCCGCCCGATAGTCGCGGATCACGGCGGCCAGAACCACCACCACGACGACAAGCGCAGCGGCGTAGTGGCCGCCACCCAAGGCACTGAACAGCCCGGCAACAAGCGCCACGCCGAGGGCACCCAGCAGGGTCAGCGCAACAGGCGCGAGGGATGATTTACGGGGAAGGTACATGGCCAGCGAGGCGTCGTTTCAACGGCGGTGGCCCAGCAGGCGCCCCGAATCGGGGCCCATGCCGGCGGCCATGGCCGCGATGAATGCCTGCTGATCGACCCATGCCGATTTGGCATTGTTGTCGATGCTGGAAACACGAACCAGCATGCCGTCGGGAATCTTGCCGCGCAAGCCATAGCCCACTTGCACCAGCATGCGTTCGACGCGGCCGAGCACCACGTTGTCACCCATCGTGAACCAGTAGGTCACGGGCTCGGAGCGCTGGCGCATCACGGCGTGCATGCGGGTGACAGGGATTTCGACGCCCGTGTAGTTCAGGTTGCCGTGCGAGAGGCTGCGGATGGTGAAGCCCTGGGCGGTGTAGCAAACCTCCTGGCGGTGCGCCTTCAACGCGTCGCTCTGGTCACCACCGTAGGCCACCGACAGCATCATGCGTTCACCTTTCTTATTGACATAGGTGCGTGCAACGATCTGGTCGTAGATTGAGTCGAGGTTGGCCTGGACGTCGGGTGTGGGCTTGATAGGAATGATGTTGGGGTCGACCACCCAATCACCGAACTTCTGCGGAATCAGGGCGTTCAGATTCAGCTGCGGATCCTTGAGCACCTCGGTGGGCTTCATGAACATGGCGACGGCGCTTGCAAGCACCATCAGAATCGCTGCGGCCCAGACCCGGACTGGCGCGTTCATGCGGCCCCCTTCGGATTGGCGAACAGGCTGAAGCGCCCGAGAAGGTTGTCAATGGCGAAGAGCAGGCTGAGCGCAATCACGAACAGAAACATGCCTGCGAAACCGTGCAGGAAACCCTGGCCGGCTTCGTCACCGAAATAGTAGGTCAGCAGGATCAGGAACATGACACGGATCAGGTTGGCCATGAATGCGATCGGCAGGATCAGCAGAACCAGGATCACGTTGCGCAGCGGGCGCTTGTGGCCCATCAGATACAGGTACAGGATTCCCATGGCGCTGAGCGAGAACATGGAGTTCAGGCCCGAACAGGCGTCGGCCACCATCAACTGATACTGGCCGATGGTCAGCATCACACCACTTCGCCCGATGGGCAGCCCCGCCTGGTACAGCAACGATTCGGCCAGCACGGACACTTTCTCTTTCAGAGGCAGCGTCATCATGTCGAGCAGAAACCCTGGCAGCGGGATCAGGAACACCATGAACAACAGCGGGAACCAGTAGACCCGCAGGGCCGCCTTTCCGCCGAGCATGAGAACCGCCCCGACGAGAATCGGCAAGAAGGCAGTGAGGTCGATCACCGGCAGATTCTGCGAACGCCCGACGATGTACATGCCCAATCCACCGACCAGCAGCACGAACCCGATCGCCTTCGAAAGCAAGGTCACGCCGACGATCGAAGGCGGCCGAATCTTGTAGACCACCCACGCCAGAATGGCCAGCACGATGGGGCCGTGCGCGTAGGCCTCTTCGTCCCACAGCGTCTTCGAGAGCTGCAGCGCGCTGGGCAGCAGCAGGGCCAGGACGCCGGCTCCGAGCAACCACCACGGTAGGCGATCGTCTTTCAGTGAAATGGCGGGTGCTTGCATGGTGCTTGAATTGCCGATTCTGTCGGCTGGCTTGTGTCTGTCACGGGTGCGAATCGGCTCGTGCCGAGACGCGGGCAGGCTTGAACGCAGCCTCGACCCTGTTCAAAACTCGTTCATGATCACGCCGGCCAACTTGACCGGCGTGCTGGACAGGCCGGCCATCAGGTCTTCGAGCGCGCCCATGCGCGACGTGCCTTTGCGGGCAATGGCCAGCGCCGAGCCGCAGCGTGCGGCAATCACGCTGGAATCGGAACCGAAAACAGCCGCCGGGGTATCGACGACAACGTAGTCGAACTTGCTGGTGAGTTCGCGCATCAGCAATCCGAAAGCCGGCCGTTCGATCAACTCCAGCGGGTTGGGCGGAACGGTGCCGACTGGCAACACATACAGGCTCGGCAGGTCACGCACCTTCTGGATCACCGTGCCATCGGATCGGCCGGACAAAATGCCGGACAGGCCCGACGAGTTCTCGAGCCCGAACATGATGTGCTGACGCGGGCCGCGCATGTCGGCATCGACCAGCAAGGTGCGACCGCCCAATTGCGACAGCGCGATGGCCACGTTGGCAGAAAAGTAGCTCTTGCCATCACCCGAGTCGGGGCTGACAACCGCCAGCGCCGGCTTCGAGCCATCGCCAGTGAACACCCGCATCATCAGCTGGCTTCGGATGGCCCGGAAGGCTTCTGCCTGTTGCGAGAACGGCTTGGTGGCCATCACCAGTTCGTCGCTGAAGCTGCGCTGCTCCTCGGGTGCGTAGGGATAGTGGAATTGCTGCGAAAGCGCGAACAACACGTCGCGGTCGCTCGCGAACCCGAGTGCGATCGCGGCTTCACCGAAACGAACACCCTTTTCGCGTTGATGCTGCAGGACCTGCTCGACCTGCTCGGCCGTCAGGTTGTTGGTCTGCCGAATGATGTCGCCCAGCGAGCGATCGTGGACGGTGACGCTCGGCTCCGGTTCGACGGCGGGAACCGCATGCAGCGGTGCCGCCACGGAATCTCGAAATTTGGCCATGATGACTCCGGATCAGCGCGGGCTGGGCAGCTGCCCGAGCACCCGGCGGGCAAGCAGTGGCTGCGCGCCGCGACGGCCCAGCAGCCGACGACGATCCGGTCCGGGCATGACACCGATCACCGGCAGACCAAGACCTTTGGAGACGTCTTCGACGCTGCGAACTTTGCGGTTGAGAAACTCCACGAACAAGGCAACGGCCAGGGCGAACATTCCGCCCAGCACGACGGCAAACACCATGTTCTTCAATACCTTGGGTGACGACGGATCGGTGGGCGGCACCGCCGCGTCGAGCACGTAGGCGTTGCTGAGCGTGTTCTGGCTTTCGAGGTTGTTGGTGGTGAGTCGGCCGACGACGGCATCGTAGATGCGCTGCGCGTTGTCGACTTCGCGTTGCAGCATGCCGATCTCGTCGCGCACGGTCTTCAGCTTCAGTACCTTGGCGCGTTGCGCCTCGAAGGACGCGACGACGTTGGCTTCGCGCTGGCGGTTGATCGCGTTGTTGACACCCACGGTGCCTGACGCGCGGCGAATTTCAGTCCCCAGGCGAGACTTCACCTCGGCAATACTCGCCTTCAATTCGACGACTTGCGGATGGCTGTCGCCAAAGCGCGAGTTGAGTTGCTGAAGACCGATCTCC
>JANNEI010000652.1:0-2419 GCA_031378565.1 Burkholderiales bacterium | reverse complement strand
CCTCGCGCTGCTGTCCAGCGGCGAACATCCGTCGCGCAACCCGCAGCAGAACCTGGGCGACCTGAAAGCGCAGATCGCGGCCAACGAGAAGGGCGTGCAGGAGTTGCGCAAGATGGTCGATCAGTTCGGGCTCGACGTGGTCCAGGCCTACATGCGCCACGTGCAGGACAACGCCGAAGAATCGGTGCGCCGCGTGATCACCCGCCTGAAGGACGGCAGCTTCACCTTGCCGCTGGACAACGGCGCGCAGATCAGCGTGGCGATCCGCGTGAACGCGGCCGAGCGCAGCGCCGAGATCGACTTCGGCGGCACCTCGGCACAGCTCGTCAACAACTTCAACGCGCCCACCGCGGTGTGCATGGCGGCGGTGCTGTACGTGTTCCGCACCCTGGTCAACGACGACATTCCGCTGAACGCTGGTTGCCTGAAGCCGCTCAAGGTCATCATCCCCGACGGCTCGATGTTGAACCCGCATCCGCCGGCCTCGGTGGTGGCGGGCAATGTGGAAACCTCCACCTGCATCACGAATGCGCTGTACGGCGCGCTCGGTGCCATGGCCGCCGGCCAGTGCACGATGAACAATTTCACCTTCGGCAACGACAGCTACCAGTACTACGAAACGATCTCGGGCGGCAGTGGTGCCGGTCCGGGCTTCGACGGGACATCGGTCGTGCAAACCCACATGACCAATTCACGGCTCACCGACCCCGAGGTGCTGGAGTTTCGCTTTCCTGTGCGGCTCGACAGCTACCAGATCCGCACCGGCTCGGGTGGCGCGGGGCAGTTCAGGGGCGGCGACGGTGGTGTGCGCCGCGTGCGCTTCCTGGAGCCGATGACCGCGTCGATCCTGTCCAACGGGCGCATCGTTCCGGCGTTCGGATTGAACGGCGGCGGACCCGGCGCGCTCGGCGTCAACCGTGTCGAGCGGGCCGATGGCCACGTCGAGCCGCTCGGCCACATCGCCTCGGTGCAGATGCAGGCCGGCGATGTGTTCGTGGTCGAAACGCCGGGCGGTGGCGGCTATGGCGACCCCGAAGCCTCGCGGGCCGACGTGCCAGGCGTGGGTGTTTCCGATAAGCCCTGACCGAGCCGTTTTGGCGCGATCATCGGCGCGGAGACTCGCATGGCCGACAGCGAGCCGCTCCTGATTTCAACCCGAGGAGACGACATGAATCCGATCCCGAAATTGCCCGCGCTGCTGCGCACCGCGCTGAGCGCACTGGTGCTGAGCGCGTTGTCGGCCGCGGCCTGGTCGCAGGCCTTTCCGGCCAAGCCGATCACGCTGGTGGTGCCGTTCGCGGCGGGCGGGCCGACCGACGTGGTGGCGCGCACGCTGGCGGCGACCATGAGCAAGTCGCTGGGCCTGTCGGTGGTGGTCGAGAACAAGCTCGGTGCCGGCGGCACGCTGGCCGCCGGCCATGTCGCCAAGGCCGCGGCCGACGGCTACACCTTGCTGATCCACCACAACGGCATGGCCACCGCACCGGCCCTGTACCGCAAGCTCGGCTACAACCCGCTGACCGACTTCGAGTACGTCGGCCAGGTGGTCGATGTGCCGATGACCCTGCTCGGCAAGAAGGGCCTGCCCGCCAGGACGATGCCGGAGTTGGCAACCTACATCAAGGCCAATGCGCGCAGCCTGAACCTGGCGAATGCCGGGTTGGGCGCGGTGTCGCACCTGTGCGGCATGCTGGTTCAGAAGGCGCTGGGTGTGGAGTTGCAGACGGTGCCGTTCCAAGGCACCGCACCGGCGCTGAACGCGTTGCTCGGCGGCCAGGTCGATCTGCTGTGCGACCAGACGACGCAGACGCTGCAGCACATCAAGGCCGGCACGGTGCAGTTGTACGGCGTGACCACGCTGGAACGCATCGGCAGCCTGCCCGCCACGCCGACCTTGAACGAGGCCGGCCTGAAGGGTTTCGAGGTCAAGGTGTGGCACGGCATCTACGCACCCAAGGCACGCCGCGCGCCGCCCTGGACAAGGTCAATGAAGCGCTGCGCGCCGCGCTGAAAGACCCCGCCTTCGCCGCGCGCATGACCGAGCTGGGTGCCGACATCGTGCCCGACAGCAAGCAGACGCCCGAGGGCCTGAAGACCTGGCTGCAGCAGGAGATCGACAAGTGGGGCCCGGTGATCCGCGCGGCCGGGGTCTACGCCGACTGACGGGCGCGGTTGCCGCGTGACGGCGGCCGCTGAAAGGAATCGCGGTGGTCCGCGACTGAGTCGCATCGTTCGGCATCGCCACCGGGCACCACGGCTTGTGCAAGCCGATACACTGCCGCAGCTTTTCCGAACCGCCGCTGAACCACCGCCCTGCAGGGCGGACACGAAAGGATCTCACCGTGACTGCAACTTCTTTTGGCACCCTGTGGTGCCGGGCTGCGCTCGTCGCATTGCTGATCGGCCTGGGCGGCTGCTC
>JANNEI010000774.1:0-13109 GCA_031378565.1 Burkholderiales bacterium | reverse complement strand
GCGCTGCTGGCTTGGTATCGCAAGCTCGGCCTGCCGATCAACGAAGGCTACGGCATGACCGAGAACCTGGCCGTCTCACACCTGACCCTGCCGGGGCGCAACCAGGAAGGCACGGTGGGCCCGCCCTACCCCGGTGTCGACGCACGCATCGACGCCGAAACCGGTGAAATCCAGACGCGCAGCGGTGCACAGATGCTGGGCTACTACAAGGAACCGGAGCTGGGCCGCGCGGCCCTCAGCGCCGACGGCTGGCTGCGCACCGGCGACAAGGGCCAGGTCGATGCGCAGGGCAACCTGCACATCACCGGCCGCATCAAGGACTTGTTCAAGACCAGCAAGGGCAAGTACGTCGCGCCGGCACCGATCGAGGACCGGCTGGCCCTGCACGCTGCGGTGGAAGCCTGCATCGTCACCGGAGCCAACATGGGCCAGCCGCTGGGGATGGTGATGCTGAATGCTCAGGCTGTTCAGGCGGCAGACGATCCGGCAGAGCGAGCCGAGCTGGAGCGCTCGCTGGAAGAACATCTGCTGCGCATCAACGCCGCACTCGACCCGCACGAACAACTCGCCTGCCTGGTCGTCGTCACCACGCCGTGGACGGTCGACAACGACATCATCACCCCCACCTTCAAGGTCAAGCGCAACCGCATCGAGGCGGTCTATGCGATGCACTACGAGCGCTGGGAGGCCTCAGGCCGCAAGGTGATCTGGGAGAAGGAATGAGACAAGGAATCCCATGGCCCGCAGCACCCACCGTGAACACCACCGCACCGACCGCATCGGCTGGTTGCGCGCCGCCGTGCTCGGTGCCAACGACGGCATCGTCTCCACCGCCAGCCTGGTGGTCGGCGTGGCGGCTGCCGGCACCAGCCAACACAGCATCCTGTTGACCGGCGTGGCGGGCCTGGTGGCCGGGGCGATGTCCATGGCGGCAGGCGAGTACGTGTCGGTTCATTCGCAAGCCGACACCGAGAAAGCCGACCTGTCGCGCGAGCAGGCGGAGCTGCAAAAAGACCCTGTGGCCGAGCAGCGTGAACTCACCGCCATCTACATCGGGCGCGGGCTGCAACCGGCCCTGGCGCAGCAGGTGGCGCAGCAGTTGATGGCGCGCGACGCCCTCGGTGCACATGCGCGCGACGAGCTCGGCATCTCCGAGGTCATGAGCGCGCGACCGCTGCAGGCTGCAGTCGCATCGGCCGCCAGCTTTGCGATCGGTGCGGCGCTGCCGTTGGCGGCGATGGCGTTGGGTCCTGCCCTGGTGCCGGCGCTGGTGTCCTCACAAAGCCTGATCGCATCGGTGGCCGGCGCATCGCTCGTCTTCCTGGCCGTGCTGGGCTACGTCTCGGCGCGCGCCGGCGGGGCCGACGTGTTGACGGGGGCGTGGCGCGTCACGCTGTGGGGTGCGCTGGCGATGGCAATCACCGCAGCTGCGGGCGCGCTGTTCGGCGCTGTGGCATGACCGGGCGCGCCGGCGCGTTGGCCGAAGTCTTGAACGACATGCTGAGCGAACCGCAGCGATGACGCTGGTCTACACCGTGCAGTTGCTGCTGCCGCTTGCACTGCTGCTGTGGATGCTCATTGCGCCGCCACGCAGCCGACTCGGTGTTGGCCTGCAACTCGTCGCTTCGCTGCTGGTGCTGTGGGCAATGGAGCGCGTCGGCATCTGGCTGTTCCCGCCCTGGTGGACGCCGCATGCCGCGGCGGCGCTGCTCATCTCTGCGGCGCTGTGGGCGTGGCAGCGCGGCAGGTTGCGAACAACCTGGCCCGACGGCGTTGTCGGTTGGGCAGTGGCGCTGCTGTTTGCTGCGGCCGGTGCGGCGGGTACTTTCTACACTGCGCGCGCCACTGCCGGTGCGCAGCCGCCGGCCCAGCCGATCGTGGCACTGGCGTGGCCGCTGCGTGGCGGAACCTTCATGGTGGTGAATGGCGGCAATGCCCTGTCGATCAACGCGCACTTGATGACGCTGGACGCTGCGATTCCCCGCTTTCGGGAATGGCGGGGGCAATCGCATGGGGTCGACATCGTGCAGATCGATGCGTTCGGCCTGCGTGCCACGGGGATGCAACCTTCCGAACCCAGCGCCTACCGAATCTACGCGGCCAAGGTGCACGCCCCCTGCACCGGCGACGTGCTTGTCGCCATCGACGGCTTGCCGGACATGCGGCCGCCGGCAGCGGACCGCGACCACCTGGCCGGCAACCATGTGCTGCTGCGGTGTACCGAGGCCGACGTGTTGCTCGGACACTTCCGGCCCGGCAGTCTCACGGTGGCCGCCGGCACCCGGGTGCGCTCCGGCGACCTGATCGCCGAGGTCGGAAACTCGGGCAACACCGGCGAGCCGCACCTGCACATTCACGCGCAACGGCCCGGGCCGCCGGGCGCGCCGCTGGGTGGCGAGCCGCTGCACATCACGCTGGGCGGCCGTTATCTGGTGCGCGGTGACCGCGTCGAGCTGCCGTGAAAGCCAGGCTGCGAATCGCATCGCTCGGCGCGGTCGGCGCGGTCGTGCTGATCGCTGTGCTCGTGGTGTGGTGGCGCTTCGACCCGAACATCGAGACGGCCGGTGCCGCTGATGATGGGTGTTCCAACGGTGCCGACAAAGAAAAACGGGCTGCGGCATTCATGCTGCAACCCGTTGACTTCATTGGCGGAGTGGACGGGGCTCGAACCCGCGACCCCCGGCGTGACAGGCCGGTATTCTAACCAACTGAACTACCACTCCATGTTGCCAGCACTGCGCATCCATCACGCCGCACCACAACCAGAAAATCAAACCACGAAGTGTGGCGTCCCCTAGGGGATTCGAACCCCTGTAATCACCGTGAAAGGGTGGTGTCCTAGGCCTCTAGACGAAGGGGACTCATTCACAAAATTCATTTAGAAATTTCAAGCAACTCTTGAACCGCGCGCCACCTCAAACTTGCGTTCTTGGTGGAGGTAAGCGGGATCGAACCGCTGACCTCTTGCATGCCATGCAAGCGCTCTCCCAGCTGAGCTATACCCCCGGTTCTGTACACCGGTTGCCGCAGCATGAAATCTGCCCATGCCGCGTCATCGCGCTGTTCAAGCGAGACTGCGATTATAGCCAGATTTTCAAGCGCTTCGCAAACGCGCCAGCACCGTTTCCCTCGGGAAGAGCTCCAGCACAGCGTCGATCGACGGCGTTTGCGAACGGCCGCAGACAAGCACACGAATGGCAGGTGCAAGCTGCGGCATTTTGAGCAAGTGCGCCGTCAATGTTTCCTTGATCGCGACCCCGATCGCAGCCCGGTTCCATTCGATCAAAGCCAACTTGTCGGCAAGGTCGCGCACAGCCGGCTGAACCGCATCGGTGACGTGACCTGCGATGTCTTCTGCGGTTGGCACGACCTCCGCAAAGTACATGCTCAGCCAGTCGGCCAACTCAGCGGTGGTGGTGCAGCGGTCCTTGAACAAGCCTGACAAGCGGGCCACAGCCGCGTCGGTGGCCGTGTTGACACCGCGGCGCAAAAGTTGCGCCGACACCAGGGCGGCCAGTGGTGCGTCGGCCATTGTCTTGAGGTGGTGAGCATTGACCCAGTCGAGCTTGGCGACGTCCCATTGCGCCGGGCTTTTCGAGATGTGCATGCCGTCGAACCAGGCCACGAACTGTTCCCGCGTGAACAGTTCTTCGTCACCGTGGCTCCAGCCCAGGCGAGCCAGGTAGTTGAGCATGGCCTCGGGCAGATAGCCTGCCTCTTCATACGCCGTGACGCTGACTGCGCCGCGCCGCTTGGACAGCTTCTGGCCGTCGTCGCCAAGGATCACCGGGATGTGGCCGAACAGCGGCAGCGGCGCGCCCAGTGCGTTGAAGATGTTGATCTGCCAAGGCGTGTTGTTGACATGCTCGTCACCGCGAAACACGTGGCTGATACTCATGTCCCAGTCATCGACCACAACGCAGAAGTTGTAGGTCGGAACACCGTCGGCACGCACGATGACCAGGTCGTCTATTTCGCGGTTTGCGATGCTGATCGGGCCCTTGACCAGATCGTCCCACGTGACGACCCCGTCTTTCGGGTTGCGAAAGCGCACAACGGGTTGGACATCGGCCGGAACGGCGGACAGTGCCTTGCCCGGCTCGGGCCGCCAGCGTCCGTCGTAGTGTGTCTTTTCACCGCGTGCGCGCTGCGCGTCACGGGCAACATCCAGCTCCTGCGGAGTGCAGTAGCAGCGGTAAGCGCTGCCGTCGACAAGCATCTGGTCGATGACGGCGCGGTAGCGGTCGAGTCGCTGCATCTGGTAGACCGGACCTTCGTCGAAGTCCAGTCCCAGCCAACGCATCGAGGCCAGGATCTGATCGACCGAGTCTTGCGTGGAACGCGCCACATCGGTGTCTTCGATGCGCAGAACAAATTCGCCACCAAAGTGACGTGCGTAGGCCCATGAAAACAGCGCCGTTCGGGCAGTCCCCAGGTGCAAAAAACCCGTCGGCGACGGGGCGATGCGAGTGCGTATTTTCCGGATCATTTCTGCAACGTGTCGAGCCCGCGCAGCAGGTCGGTTTTCAGGTCGCGCAGCTCCTCCAGGTCAACTGCCTTCCGGATCAGTCCTTGCGTGATCACGGCCGCCCGCCGCGGGTCTTCCGTCAAGCGGCTATGCGACCTGCTGCCCGGATGCGCGATGGTTGGCGCTTCGGTGTTCGCGCCACATTGCGAGCGCGGCAACCCTTCGCGCTCGGCCAGCGTGTCGAGCCGAACATCGGCAGGCCAGGCCACCCGCGGAATTTTCTTGTCAGCCATCAGCGCTGCTCCGCCTCACTCTGCAAGGACAGTCGAGAGCGGTCTGGGGGATCTTCTTCCTCCACCTGCGACTTGCGTTGCTCGGCGATGGCGTCGAAGTCTGCGGCGCTCACGTCGCCGGTGATGTAGTGACCGTCGAAACACGACGCTTCGAAGCTTTCGATCAACGGGTTCAATGCACCGACCACCCGCTTCATGGCAGCCACGTCCTGGTAGATCAAGGCATCGGCACCGATGAACTGGCGAATCTCCTCGATGCTGCGGTTGTGGGCAATCAGCTCGTCGTTGGTGGGCATGTCGATGCCGTACACATTCGGGAACCGCACCGGCGGTGCCGCCGACGCCATGTAGACCTTGCGCGCACCCGCGTCACGTGCCATTTGCACGATCTCTTTCGAGGTGGTGCCGCGAACGATGGAATCGTCCACCAGCAACACGTTGCGACCTTTGAACTCGACGCCGATGGCATTGAGTTTTTGCCGTACCGACTTCTTGCGCACACCCTGCCCCGGCATGATGAACGTGCGTCCCACATAGCGGTTCTTCACGAAGCCTTCGCGATAGGGTTTGCCGATCTTCTGGGCCAGTTGCATGGCCGAAGGTCGGCTGGATTCCGGGATCGGAATCACAACGTCGATCTCGTTCGGCGGGATGGTGGAAATCAGCCGTTGCGCCAGGGTTTCGCCCATGTTCAAACGCGCCTGGTAAACGGATACGCCGTCCATCACCGAGTCAGGCCGCGCCAGGTACACAAACTCGAACATGCAGGGGTTCAAGCTGGGCTTCTCGGCGCATTGTTGAGTGTGCACCTTGCCCTGAAGGTCGATGAAGATGGCCTCGCCCGGGGCCACGTCGCGCGTGACCTTGTGGCCGGTGCCCTCGATGGCGACCGATTCGCTGGCCACCATCACGGCGGAACCATCGGCCGCGGTGCCTTCGCCAAAGCAAAGCGGCCGAATTCCGTACGGATCGCGAAACGCCAGCAACCCGTAGCCCGCGATCAGCGAGACCACCGCGTACGAACCCTTCAAGCGCTTGTTGACCGCCCGCACCGCGTTGAAGACTTCCTCGGGGGACAACGGCAGGTCGCGGCCCGCAACTTCCAGTTCATGCGCAAGGATGTTGAGCAAGACCTCGGTGTCGCTGTCGGTGTTGATATGCCGGCGGTCGACCGCGAACAGTTCCTTCTTCAACGCCGGGGCGTTGGTCAGGTTGCCGTTGTGCACCAGCACGATGCCGAACGGCGCGTTCACGTAGAACGGCTGCGCTTCTTCCTCGCTGTACGCGTTGCCCGCCGTCGGGTAGCGCACCTGCCCCAGTCCCACCACACCCGGCAGGCCGCGCATGTTGCGGGTCCGAAAGACGTCGCGCACCATGCCACGGGCTTTGTGCATGAAGCACTTGGTGCCCTGCATGGTCACGATGCCCGCGGCGTCTTGCCCGCGGTGCTGCAGCAGCAACAAGGCGTCGTAGATCAACTGGTTGACCGGGGCTTTGGAGATCACTCCGACAATACCGCACATGGGTTCGTCCTCGATTGAAAACAGGCTGTCGCAACGACAGTGTCAGGTCGGAAAATGCCGGTAAAAGTCTGCGGGCAGGACATGCTTCATGCCTTGCAACAAACCATTCGACCACACGGCCACATGAGAGCGCTGCCACGCTTGCGACTTCATCAGCGGGGTGAGCCCGACGACGGTGGAAATGGCCAGCAGCAATACGACGGCGCGGACCAGTCCGAACGCAGCGCCCATCAGTCGATCGGCGGTGCTGACCACCGGCACAGCGCGCACCACCATCCGCACCACGCGTGCCGCAACACCCCAGACCACCAGCGCCGCAACGAACACCACCGCGAAGGTGGCTGCATGCTTCAGCGCCGACCCTGCCGCACCGATCGGCATGTATTGCAGCAGGTCGGGTGTAAACCACTGGGCCGCGAAGTAGGCTGCCAGCCAGCCGAGCACGGACAACACCTCGAACACCAGGCCGCGCCACAGGCCGATCAGCACCGAAGCCACCACCATCGCCAGCAGCGTCAGATCGACCCAACCAAAGTCAGCCCAAACGGCAGCCATGCTCAAAGCGTGAGCAGCACCGCGGGAAACCCAGCCGCCTTGAGCCGACCTTTGGCTTGCTCGGCGTCATCCTTGCTGGCAAAGGGGCCGACGCGCACCCGAATGCGCTTGCCAGCGTCCGTGTCCGCCACTTGTGCGTAGGTTTTGAGGCCCAGCTTCTCGACCTTCAAGCGGGTCTCGTGCGCTGCGGTGTTCTCGGCAAACGCACCCACCTGAACGACGAACCTCGCGCCATCCTTTTGCCCGCCGGGCTTGGTGGTGTCCTTGCCGTCCAGAAGTGCCTGAGCCCGCGCAGCGTCACCGGAGTTCGGAGCTGCGGCAGGCTCGGCCTTGGGAGCCACAGCCGTCGCAGGTGATGGCGCGGCCTTGACTGGCGGGGCAGAAGCCACGGAACGGGACTCGGCGGGCACTGCGACGACCGAACTCGCAGCGTCCGAGGGCAAAGGCACTGCTTCCGGTCGCGTAGCCGGCACAGAAGCAATCGGCACCGGAGCGGTCGACCGTGCTTGCGGCATCACCAACGGAGGCAGCCCTTCCTTGCGCGGGATCTCGATCGGAATATCGACCGGAATCGGACGCGGCTGCGTTTCGAAGACCAGAGGGAACCCGATGACACCAACGACCACCAGCAACGTGGCACCAATCAGCCGACGGCGAGCGCGCACACGAGCCTGTCGAACTGAATCTGCCGCGTCAGCGGGCTGGGCGGGGGCCTTGGCACTGTCTTCCCGACGGCGAAATAGCGAGAACAAACCCATGCGGTGTGTGTTCCGGGTCAACGTGGAAACTGGAGTGAGGGACCGCCGCTGGCTCACCGAGGCAAGGGCCTAGCCGATGTGCTTACCGCTCAATCGAGGCACCCCATTTTTCAGGACGCCGCCGACGCTGAGAAACGATCCGAAGACAACGATTCTATCAGCGGGGTCTGCGGCAGCCACGGCTGCGTCCAGCGCCTCGGCAGGACTGTTGTGACACGCGACGGTCACCGGCCCGGGACCCACGATGGAAAGACCCGAATGCAGCTCACGCAGCTCATTGGCACTCGCAGCGCGAGGCGTCGGCAGGTCGGTGAAATGCCACGCATCAACCACCGAACCCAGACGGAGCATGATTTCCTCAATCGCTTTGTCGCGCATGGCACCGAACACCGCGTGGGTGCGTGGATAAAAACCCATCTGGTCGAGGTTTCGGGCCAGTGCCGAAACCGCATGCGGGTTGTGAGCCACATCGAGAACCAGCGTGGGTTGGCCAGGGACGATCTGGAACCGGCCGGGCAGTTCGACCAGGGCCAGCCCGTTGCGAACGGCTTGGGCGGTCACTGGCAAGCAGTCGCGCAGCGCCTCGAACACTGCCAATGCACCGGAAGCATTCAACAGCTGATTGGCTCCGCGCAGGGCCGGATACGCCAGCCCGTTGAACCGCTTCTGACGGCCTGCCCAACCCCACTGCTGCTTGTCACCGGTGTAGTTGAAGTCACGCCCGAAACACCAAGCCTGTGCACCGATTCGGGCGGCATGGTCGAGCACGGTCTGCGGGGGAACCGGGTCGATGATGATCACCGGTTTGTCCGCGCGCATGATGCCGGCTTTCTCACGCCCGATGGACTCCCTGTCGGGGCCGAGATATTCGGTGTGGTCGATGTCGATGCTGGTGATGACTGCGCAGTCGGTATCGAATATGTTGACTGCATCGAGCCGGCCGCCGAGCCCCACCTCCAGAATGACCATGTCGAGCGGCACGCGCGACAAGAGCCGCGATATGGCCAGCAGCGTGAACTCGAAGTAGGTGAGGCTGACGTCGCCACGGGCAGCTTCAACGGCAGCGAAGTGCGGCAGCAAATCGTCAGCCGACACCATCGCACCGTTGACTCGGCAACGCTCTTCGAAATGCACAAGGTGAGGCTTCGAGTACAGCCCGACGCGATAGCCGGCTTGCAGCGCTATCGCTTCCAGCATGGCGCAGGTGGAACCCTTGCCATTCGTGCCTGCCACGGTGACGACCGTGACCTGGACCGGGAACGAGAGCTTCATCCGCTGCCGCACCAGACGCACCCGATCAAGGGTCATCTCAATCTCGGTGGGATGGACCCGCTCGCAATGAGCGAGCCAACCGTCTAGGGTGATGGGGAACAGACCGGTCGGGAGAGGCATCGGGAGAATGTAGTTGAGCAGGGCAAAATCCTGTCCGCGCAATTGCCAAAGGCGACCGAAGTCGCCTTTGAGTGGGCTCGTGCCGAGCCACAGCTCACACCGCCGACGAGTGCGAAAAAAAGCGCCCCGCAGGACGCTTTCATTGAACCGTCGGCAGTTATCGTTTCGCTGGATCAGCGAAACAAAAAGCCGATCAACGTGCTTGGCGGCGCCGAGCGACGAATCCGATTCCGAGCAAGCCAGCCATCATCAGAGCGTAGGTGGAGGGTTCCGGCACCACGATGACCAGATCTTGCTCAGTTTTGCTGAACAGGCGAGTGACTTGAACGTACGGAGTGAACGAAGCCGAGGCGGCGGTCAGCCACTGATTGGCAAGAGTTTTGGCACCATTCACGTCGGTAAGCAACTTGAAGTCACCGGAGTCAAGGGTGTTGTCACTGTCCAGTGTGATGTTCCACACGGCCAGCTGAAGGGCTGAGCGCTCCAGGTTGGTGTCGATCGAGTCCGACGTGTAGCTGTGGAAGCCGGCCACTTGAAACAACTTTGCCAGACGCAGGCCCAACGCTGGGTCGAACGCAACAGTCGTGTAGGTGTTTGGCAGGGCTGTGATGGCTTGACGCAACTCGACGCAGTACGTCGTGAAGGTGCTGCTGGTGTCCGTGGTTGCGAAATACTCGTGGGGGGTGGCCTTGAAAGAGCCGACCGGTGTCCACGACACCATTTCTTCGCCAGCAGTGCTGCGATCAAGCTGGTTGACCACCACGGTCACCGCGCCTGCCTGACTAACAGCAGCAGCAGCAGCCAGCGCCAGCACGCCTTTGAATACATTTTGCATCATGAAACTCTCCTGAATGTTGGAATCCGGCGCAGGGTTGTGCACTTCGGTAACGTTATTGTGCCCAGCTGATTTTCACCCACCATCCCCTGATTGAGGGGGAATCACCGCTGCTGTACCGCGCCAGAGAATGCGGAACAACGTTTCAGAAATCTGAAACTTGAGCCCTCGATCGGCTCGGTCGCTGCGAAAATTTGCCTTGCAATTCGCAACGAGTCGCCGGCAAATCCTCCAGAGGCAACTTGAACGTCCAGGATTCAATTTTTGTGAATCTTTATGCAAGAAACTTGCAATGAAGGCGGCTATTGTCCCGTACGCACCCGTCAAGCCACCGCGTCAGCACTTTGCCGCTGAAGCATTGCAATCAATTGGGCAACCGTCCGCTTGAGTTCCCGCCGATCAATGATCATGTCGACTGCGCCGGTCTGCATCAGAAATTCGGCGCGCTGAAATCCCTCAGGCAGCTTTTCGCGCACGGTGTTCTCGATGACTCGGGGCCCGGCAAAGCCGATCAGCGCTTTGGGCTCAGCAATCACCACATCGCCCATGAAGGCGAAACTGGCCGACACGCCGCCCATCGTGGGATCGGCAAGAACGCTGAGATACGGCAGCTTTGCTTTCGCCAGCCGCGTCAGCGCCGCATTCACCTTGGCCATTTGCATCAAGCTCAGCAGCCCTTCTTGCATGCGCGCCCCGCCGGTGGCGGTGAAGCTGATGAACGGCGTCTTTTGATCGCAGGCCATCTCGACACCACGCACGAAACGCTCGCCGACCACCGAGCCCATCGATCCACCCATGAATTCGAATTCGAAACAGGCAGCGACGACCGGGATGCTGTGCACCGATCCGCCTATCACCACCAGGGCGTCGGTTTCACCGGTGTTCTCAAGCGCCTCCTTCAAGCGTTCAGGGTACTTCTTGCTGTCCTTGAACTTCAAAGGATCGATGGGAACCACTTCCTGGCCGATCTCAAAGCGGCCTTCGGCATCGAGGAAGGCGTCCAAACGAGCCCGCGCGCTTATTCGATGATGATGGCTGCACTTGGGGCAGACGTTGATGTTCTGCTCCAGATCGGTCTTGTAGAGCACGGTTTCGCAAGACGGGCATTTGATCCAGAGGCCTTCGGGCACCGTGCGGCGTTCACTCGGGTCGGTCTGTTGGATCTTTGGGGGAAGCAATTTCTCTAGCCAACTCATGCCGAAACTCCTTCAGGGGTGTCCAGTGCCGATCGGATGGTCGCGATGAACTGCCCGGCTGCGGCCGCGACATTCTCACGTGACTCGCGTTGCAGCAACTGAACGAGAGCCGAGCCGATCACGACCGCATCGGACACCGCCGCGACCGCCCTCGCCGTCGGCGCATCACGAATGCCGAATCCCACGCCGACCGGGATGCTGACATGCGCGCGAATGCGGGGAATCATGTCGGCCACCCCAGCGATGTCGAGATGTCCCGCACCAGTGACGCCTTTGAGGGAGACGTAGTAGACGTAGCCACTGGCGATCCGGCCGACCTCTTGCATGCGCGCTTCGGTGGATGTGGGGGCGAGCAGGAACACCGGATCGAGGCCGTTCTGCCGCAGCGTGTGCGCAAAGGCCTCGCACTCTTCGGGTGGGTAGTCGACCACCAGCACGCCGTCGACGCCGGCTGCGCAAGCATTGGCCACGAACCGCTCGATGCCGTAGCGTTCTATCGGGTTGGCATAACCCATCAGAACCACCGGCGTGTCGGCATTAGCGGCTCGAAACGCGCTGACATATGCCAGCACCTGCCGCATGCCAATGCCATGAAGCAATGCGCGCTCAGCGGCCTTCTGGATCACAGGACCGTCAGCCATCGGGTCAGAGAACGGCACGCCCAGTTCGATGATGTCCGCACCACCCTCCGCCAGCGCGAGCATGATGTCGACGGTTGCATCGGGGTACGGATCGCCTGCGGTGACGTACGGGATGAGTGCCTTCCGCGAGAGCGACTTCAATCTCGCGAACGTGGCAGCGATGCGGCTCATCGCGGGGCTTTCATGATCACCTCGGCACCCTTGACGCCTTGCCCTTGACATGAGGGTCGGCAAAAGAACCCTGCGCCTGACAGATCGGCAACGGTTCCGATGTCCTTGTCACCGCGGCCCGAGAGGTTCACCAGCAAGTGCTGGTCGCTGCGCAGGGTCGGTGCCATCTTCATGGCATGCGCCACGGCATGGCTCGACTCGAGCGCCGGGATGATGCCTTCAGTTCGGCACAGATGATGAAATGCCTTCAGCGCTTCATCGTCGGTGACGCTCACATACTCGGCTCGCCCCACATCTTTCAGGTAGGCGTGTTCCGGACCCACGCCCGGGTAGTCCAGCCCGGCCGAGACCGAGTGGGTTTCCGTGATCTGCCCATTTGCGTCTTGCAACAAGTAGGTGCGGTTGCCATGCAGCACGCCAGGCGAACCGGCGGTCAGAGACGCCGCATGCCGGCCGGTTTCCAGACCTTGCCCTGCGGCTTCAACGCCGATCAAGCGCGTGTCCGCGTGGTCGATATATGGGTAGAAGATGCCCATCGCGTTGCTGCCGCCGCCAACGCATGCGATCACGGCGTCGGGCTGGCGGCCTGCCATCGCAGGCATCTGAATCAGGCATTCGTCGCCGATCACCCGCTGGAAGTCACGCACCATGGTTGGGTAAGGATGCGGTCCGGCCACGGTGCCGATGATGTAAAAAGTATTCTCGACGTTGGTCACCCAATCGCGCAGCGCCTCGTTGAGCGCATCCTTCAAGGTCTTCGAGCCGCTCTCCACCGGCACCACCGTGGCACCCAGCAAATGCATGCGGTAGACGTTCGGCGACTGACGCTTCACGTCCTCGCTGCCCATGTAGACGACGCATTCCATGCCGTAGCGAGCGCAGATGGTGGCTGTGGCGACGCCGTGCTGGCCAGCGCCGGTTTCAGCGATGACCCGCGGCTTTCCCATCCGGCGCGCCAGCAGCGCCTGGCCGATCGTGTTGTTGATCTTGTGCGCGCCGGTGTGATTGAGATCTTCGCGCTTGAGGTAGATCTGCGCTCCACCGAGTTCTCGGCTCATGCGGGCTGCGTGATAGATCGGGCTCGGACGTCCGACGAAATGTTCCAACTCCGACCGGTACTCGGCCATGAAGGTGGGGTCGGCTTGTGCCTGCGCGTAGGCTTGCTTCAACTCGTCCAACGCGTGGATCAGGGTCTCGGCGACAAAGGTGCCGCCATAGGGTCCGAAGTGGCCCCGTGCATCGGGTTGCTGGTAGTTCAACATGATCACTCTTCAGGA